>JAPUJS010000023.1 GCA_027296045.1 bacterium
AGGCCGACATCCGCCAGGAAATCATCTCCAAAATCACGGCAGGAGCAGAAATCGCGGAAGGGCTGGGTGCGCACTACTTTCTAATCCGACCGGGAAGCCTGAACCCGGAAGGAAGCTGGACGCCCCATCGAGACAATTTCACACCTGAATCCTGGCAGCGTCTGGTTGCAACGCTCAAAGAAATCGTGCCGGCCCTGGAGGCAAATGATGTCACAGCCGTGATGGAAACCCATCTGGTTTCCATACTCAAAAATCCCGAAACCTGCCGACAGCTCATCGACACGGTGGATTCAACCAGACTGCGTCTGGTCATGGACTATGTAAATCACTTTGAGACCCTCGGCCAGGTTTATTCCAGTGCCGAAAGATTGGATCACATATTCGACCAGATGGGTCCGTACGCCCCTGTCATGCACATCAAGGACATTCTGGTAGGCAAAGGCCTGGTATTGCACCTTCACGAAACCCTGCCCGGCAACGGTGAATTGGACCTCCTTCACTGCTTCCAGCAGTTTGAAAACCGCTTTCCCGACCAGTTTGGTTTGATCGAGCACCTGAAACGCGACCAGATTCCAGAAGCAGCTGCCAATACGCGACAAATCTGTTCCGACGCAAAGGTCTCCATTCAACCATAAAAAAAGCGCCGACAATTCATCGGCGCCTTTTCGTGAACCCCGACACCTTATTTTACTTCCACTTCTCGTCCTGTTCGGCCCGATTCAAAGACCGCGTTGATAATCTCTACCGCGTGTCGGGCACTCTCCAGGCCGATCATGGGATCTCGATCTTCCTGAATCGCCTCGACCAGATCTTCGATAATCACCGTGTGTCCGTCGGAACTCACGGCCATCGGATCTGCGGAAATACCGGCCTCTTTATTCTCCTTGGGGCCATATTGCGCCAGCATCTCTTCTTCCTCTTCCTTTTCATTTTCCCCCTGAATCTTCCAGGACAGCAGTTCGGAAGCATCTTTCATCACCGATCCATTCTGGCCATAAATGGTGATCAATTGGTCCATTCCAGGATAGCAGCAAGTTGTGGTATAAATCGTACCAAGGGCCCCATTTTTAAATTTGAACAGGGCAACCGTTTGATCTTCGGCCTCGATTTCGTGCCCAAAAACCCCAAACATGCCCATCACAGACTGCACCCCGCCGGCCAGCCATTGAATCAAATCCACCGTGTGCACGCCCTGGTTCATCAACGACCCTCCCCCATCCATATCCCAGGTGCCCTTCCACGACCCATGATCGCCCTGATAATAGCTCTGGGCGCGATACCAGGGCAGGTGGCCGTGCACCCCGATTAACTTTCCGAGTTTGCCGGAATCGATCGATTCTTTGATTTTCCTATTCAAAGGATTCAACCGGGCCTGGAAAATACACCCCACTTTCACCCCATTGTCCCGCACCGCCCCAATGAGCTGATCCACGCGCTCGGGGGTAATATCGGCAGGTTTTTCCACAATCAAATGCTTTTTAGCATCGGCAGCCTGAATGCCAAACTGGGCGTGCATTCCCGATGGTACTGCCACATTCACCACATCAATTTCGTCGTCCTGCAGCATTTCCTCATAGCTGGTATAGCCTTTGCACTCATACCGTTCCATCATTTCATTCAGGCGTTCCTCATCCGTATCGCACACGGCCACCAGCCGGGCCCCTTTGGCTTCCGACACCGACCGACAGTGGTGCTTGCCCATCCCCAATCCCACAACGCCAAAACCGAGTTCATCTGCCATCCAATACCTCCCTCATTGCTTGTGACCGGCCTGTTCATTTTCAGTTCCATTCTAACGTTTTCCAATGTAATCACCCCGTTTCTCAAAGGCAACCGAAAACTCCCCCGGATTGCCCTTGTCAGCCCCTATCTTTGTGAATATATTCGTGCAGAAGATTTTAACATCCCATTTTCTCACCCACAGGAGTCAAAATTCCATTCCCGAATTGGTCTGTAACCCCACTTCCTTGGAGATTGCCATGTGTGGCCGTTTTGTTGTGGCTTCTAAGCCGGACGAACTCCAGACGACCTTTCCCGATTTTGTCTTTCCGGACGAAATGCCTCTCCGGTATAATATTACACCCGGCCAGGACATTCCGGTTTTAACCAATTCGGGAGCCAATACTGTCGAACACTTCAAATGGGGCCTGATCCCATCCTGGGCCAAAGATCCCAAAATCGGAAACCGCCTGATCAATGCCCGGTCCGAAACCCTTGCCGAAAAACCCTCTTTCCGAAACGCCTTCAAAAAACGGCGGTGCATCATCCCCGTCACCGGCTTTTACGAATGGCGTCCCAACCCCAACTCCAAGACCAAGACCCCGATGTTCATCCGCCTCCAATCGGAACGCCCATTTGGATTTGCCGGACTGTGGGAAACCTGGCGTCCAGAAACCGGCGATGTGCTGCACACCTGCACCATCATTACCACCGAACCCAATGCACTGATGCAAACAATCCACAACCGGATGCCCGTTATCCTGAAACCCGATGCCTACGAACAATGGCTCTCCCCGGAGGATCAACCCGGCGAGGAACTCTCCTCCCTACTCACCCCCTATCCCGATTCCGAGATGGTTGCGTACCCGGTCTCCACACGGGTCAACAATCCCGGAAACGATTCTCCCCAATGCGTTGAGCCAGTGGAAGATGCGCCTCCATCGGATCAAGCAACACTCTTTTAAAGGACTTCCCAATGACGATTGTTGATACCCATTGCCACATTGGCCTGAAGAAATACGAACCGGTCGAGTCTCTGCTCTACCATATGGATACCTCCGGTGTGGCCAAAGCCGTTTTCATCCAATATGCCGGCAACAGCGACAACACCTACATTATCGAAAGTCTATCGGCTCATCCCGGTAAATTCCAGGCTGCCATGATAGTGGCACCAACCGACGACGGCTCGAAGATGCGAGAATGGGCCGACCAGGGCATTGTCGGCATTCGCCTACCGGCAAACAGCCGGGCGGAGTGTTCCGACCCGCTTGCCCAGTGGCGCACCGCCGCAGACCTGGGCCTCATTGTCAGCGCCCCCAGCAGACCTTCGACACTTTTGAGCGACCATTTCATCGAAGTGATCGACACCTTCCCCGAACTTCAAATCGTCATCGAGCACCTTGCAGGGGTCGGTGAAAACGCCGAGCCGCCCTACGAAGAATTCAAACGTGTCCTCGAACTATCAGAACGCCCCAATCTCACCATCAAACTCCCCGGCTTTGGCGAAATCTGTCCTGTCCCAATGCCCTTTGACCCCATTCCCCCCCTGGCCGATATGGTGCTTGAAGCCTTCGGCCCCGAACGTGTCATGTGGGGCAGCGACTACCCCCCGGTTAGCCGGCGAGAGGGGTATGACAACTCCCTCAAGTTTCCAATCGAATACTTCTCGGCGTTGAGCGATTCGGAACGGGAATGGATCTTTGGGGCAACCGCCCTGAAAATCTGGAAATTTTAATTGGATGAATTGTGAAAACACAAAAGAGGCCGAGATCAAAATCTCGGCCTCTTTTTTATAACCGATGTAAGGAGGACATCGTGCTCATTGGATATGTCCGTGTCTCGACCCATGACCAATGGATGAAGTCAGTCAGGTTTCTTCTTGACGTCCGATGGGCTTATGTATTATTTCCTCGGGTAGCGGAGGTCGTGAATATGGGCCTAAAGTCGATCGAGTTTTACCGATGAATACACAAGGAGAGAGAACTGTGGACGGTGTGGAAGAACAGGGCCACCTTGTCATTGTGGATGATGAGGATATGGTGTTGAGGAGCATCCGCTCATTTCTGATGCTGGAAACCGAATACGAGATCAACACGTTCCTCTCTGCAAGAGAGGCGATTGAATTTATTCGGGATGATGATGTGGACCTTGTGATTTCGGATTATCTGATGCCTGAAATGGACGGCATCCGTTTTCTGGGCGAGGTGAAGGAAATCAAACCGGAGATTACACGCATTATTCTGACAGGGTATGCGGATAAAGAGAATGCCATCAAAGCGATCAATGAAATAGGACTTTTTCAATATATCGAGAAGCCCTGGGACAACGAAGACCTCCGGATTATTATCCGCAATGGGCTGAAAAAGAAGCTGTTGATAAAACAGATTCAGGAAAAGATCGGCCAGATTAACAGGACGCACTCAGAACTTCAGTCCATTCAGCAGGAGGTGTTGAAAGCCTTTGTTTAACCTGTCAGACTTTAACGCTCTTGAATAATCCGGCGACGATATAGAAGGGGCAATGGATTTCTTTTCCATCGTCTCTTGCTCAGGAACAGGAGGCCTATGTTGGCGCATATACTGATCATCGACAACGAGGCGTCAATACGCTACATGCTCCGGCAGATGTTGGAGCAGGCCGGGTTCCAGGTCCTGGAGGCTGGAACCGGCCAGCAAGGCGCAAGGATCTGTCGTGAAGAAAATGTCGGTCTTTTAATTACCGACATTCTTATGCCGGAGAAAAAGGGGTTGGAGGCCATCCGGGTGCTCCGAAGAGATTTCCTGGATGTGAAGATGATCGTTATGTCTGCGCTTAGAGGGAGTACCCTTTTCAGGGCTTTGGAGTTGGGGGCCGAACGGACTTTTATGAAACCTTTCCAGCCTCAAGAACTGCTGACTGCCGTGAAGGATCTGCTTGGGAAGTGCGTGTGAAGACAGGAAATTTTGCATCCCTGCTGTCTGGCGTATATCAGCGACCATCCATCATCCCGGCCATTCTGGATGTATTGAAGCGCAAATAACCGTGGGTATCCCCGCCAGCAGTCCGCTGTCTCCCCTGGAGTAGTCGCTATGCTTGTGTGAGTTGTCTTTGCTCTTATGTATGGAGGACGCCGGTATGCGGAACGACAGCATCTGTTTTGAACGACGTCACCAGCCCATTGAACCGATACAGCGAAAACAGGATGACGGTGAGGGCGGGCCGTCTCGCCCCGAGGTAGACCGTCCAGATACCAGGGATCTGCTGCGGCGGATGCGCCGGGTAGACCCCAATCAGGCACGGCGTTATCGTCAGCGGACCGGCGAATAGCGTGGGCTGCCCCGGAATATCAGTCCCATAACGACGAGGATATGGAGGCAATGGCGCAAATCATCCTACAGAACAGTGAGTCTCTGGGTCTTTATCTTCGAGATCTGACCTCTCTAAAGCCCCTTTCGAAAGAAGAAGAGACCAAACTGGTCATCCAGATTCGCAAGGGGTGTCAGGCGGCTCGGGATAAGCTTATTTCGTCTAACCTGCGATTTGTTGTCCACATCGCCAAAGAGTATCAACACCGGGGACTCCCTCTTGCAGACCTGATCGGCTCTGGGAACATAGGGCTGATCACAGCGGCGGAACGGTTCGACGAGACCCGTGGCCTTAAATTCATCACCTATGCGGTTTGGTGGATTCGGCAAGCCATCTTCATGAGCCTGGCGGAGGATCAAAGGATGATCCGGCTACCGGTTAATCGTATCAACTTGCTGCACCGTATTTCAAAGGTATTGCAGGAATTACGTCCGTCCAATGGAGGCGACCTCTCGCCTGAGAATATAGCCGAAGCGTTGGGTGAATCCATAGAGACGGTCAAAGACACACTGATATATGCACAGGAGGTTCGATCCCTGGATGCCTCCTTCCAAGACGATCAGGGTAGCTTGCTCAGTGTGCTGGTGGATCAGACGCAGCAGTTGCCCGATACGGAAGCGGTTGAAAACTCGGTTCGAGAGCAGATTGTTAAGGTGCTCAAAACGCTCTCCCCACGGGAGGCGGAAATCATTCGCCTCTACTTCGGCCTGGATGATGAAGAGTCTATGACCCTGGAAGAGATTGGACGACGCTTTAACCTGACCCGGGAGCGTGTACGCCAAATCAAAGAGAAGGCGCTGAACCGATTGCGGCATCCTAAGTGTCAGACACTGCTCGAATCCCTGATGGAGCCGGACTAAAGGGGTTTTGACCTGTTAAGGAAGGAGAACGGGCAGATCTGCATAAGGCTTCATCGAGGAAACCAAAGACTGGGTTAAAATCACTCCGCCGTCAGTCTTGAAGGCATCCGACCGTTCGAAATATCTGGACTTACAACTGATTCTTGTTGAGCAAAGAACGGTTGTTGGGTAAAAGTCCTGCTCTCCAAAAAAACAACCCTATGCAAAAGGGACGCATAGGGTTGTTTCTCAAAACCTGCCTTATAAAGATCGGGCACCATACCGTCCGGGGCACTCAACCTGGACAGCACTCACATTCGCCCGAACCGTTGCCTCATCTCCTGTCAAATCCTCTATTTAGTGTGCCACCCCGTCGATCGTCCCCACCTCAATCGTGAGTTCGTCCCGTTTGATAATCCGATCGATACGCCCATCGCTCACCCAGACCACCCGGTCCGACACGCTCAACATTTTGTGGTCGTGGGTCGCCGAAATGACCGTCACACCCGACTCCTGGTTCATTTCCCGGAGCAGTTCGATAATCTCTGTCCCCGTATTCAGGTCCAGATTTCCGGTCGGCTCGTCGGCCAGGATAATGGCGGGATCGTTTGCAAAAGCCCTGGCCACGGCCACGCGCTGCTGCTGCCCGCCCGAAAGCTCATAGGGCTTATGAGACACCCGCTCGCCCAATCCCACGCGCTTCAAAATGCCCACACCCTTATCCCGTGCTTCGTCGGCAGTCAACCCGGCAAACACCATCGGCAGCGTCACATTTTCCAGGGCGGTCATCACCGGGATCAGATTGAATGCCTGGAAAATGTAGCCGATCTTCCGGCATCGGAGCCAGGCCAATTCATAAGCATCCAGTTGGGCCACATCCACATCGTCGATATACACCTTGCCACTGGTCGGCTTGTCCAGACCGCCCACCATGTTAAATAGGGTGCTTTTGCCCGATCCCGAGGGGCCCATAATCGATATGTATTCTCCCTGTTCGACCTCCAGGCTCACCCCCTGGAGAGCATAGACCTTCTCATCTCCCATCACATACACTTTCGTCACATCCTGTGTGCGAACAACAGCCATAGACACCTCCCGAAGAAAAATCAACCAAGACCGATGAAAAAACCGCGTTTAAAGTGAGCAACTGGAGCATCCGCCTGTTCTTATAGTCAATATATGCAAAAATCGAGCATGGTCCAAATCTATTAACAGGGGCAACTTAAAGGTGATCTTTCGAACCCTATTTTGGAGCAAGGAGCTGCCTTGAAAGAAAAGGGAATACTGGCTGCTGGAATCCTGCTTTATCTGGGATTTACCTTACCACTCATTCCAGTTGCCGCCCAGGACGCCCGGATGGTCGGGGTATTCTCCCTGGATGAGTTTAAAGCAGTCAATATGGTCCACACACTCTATGTCTCTTCCAGTTGGGAACCCAAATCATACAGTTATGGCGGGCTATTTTATTATCTGCCATTGCTGTTGTTAAAAATCTGGGCCCTGGTAGGAACCGTAAACGAGCATCTGATCGTCATCTTGATGAGAAGCCTGTGTACGCTTGCCGGAATTGGATGTCTCTGGCTGAGCTTTCGGCTGGGCAAGTTGCTGGCAGGAGAGACCGCAGGCGTCATCACCCTGTTTCTGCTTCTGGTCACCCCAACCTTCTTGCGCTGGTCCGTAGAAATCCACCCCGACCTGCCCCAACTGTTCTGGATGTTGGCCTCCCTCTGGAGCTGCATCAAGCTCGTTCAAACTTTTCATCTGCGCCATGTCGTTCTGGCCGCACTATTTGCAGGCCTGGCATTCGGCACAAAATATGGGGGCCTTTTTTTAACACCCATTTTGGCATTCACCGTCATACATACCCCAACAGACCGACCCACCAGAGTACGCGCTCTCGGATGGATCGCCCTCGTGTTTCTGGCCACAGCCCTGGTCACCAATCCATATGCGGTTCTGGATTTTGAAACATTCAAAGCGGATATTTTGTTCGAACGCGACCATCTCGCATCCGGCCATATGTTTCAAGTTGAACGGGCGGGATTGAGCTGGCTGTTAGATCTGGGTCACCTGGTCGGTCTTCTAAACGGGTTGATCGGCGTTGGATATGGCGTCTGGATCGGCCTTCAATTTTGGAAACATGGCAAGCGCCCAACCCCCGAGCATCGGGTCATGCTGGCGTGGGTAGCACTTTACATGCTATACCTCATCTTAAACGCCAACCTTCGAGCCCCGAGACATCTGCTTCCGATCGCACCAATCGTCATGGTCTTTGTCGGGTCAGCTTACCGTGAAATCGCAGGTCTCATCCAAACGCATCGTAACATCCAACCGGTCGTGATCCTGGTCCTGATTTTCCTGGTTGGTTCTGTAGGCCGTGGAACGGCCGCTCTGGATCTGTTTGACACCAAAAAAAATCGGGCCCAAGCCCGCCCGGAAATCGCTGCCGGCCAATGGATGAGTACCGCCTTCCCTCCTGAAACCACGATTCTATTCGACGGCTATGCCTATGTGCCCACCCAATTTCAAAACGCCCTGCCCATCGCACATGGACAGAACTACCCGGTGGTGAACCACCTGGAGCCCGACATACTTGTGGTGCGGGAAAATACAGCCCGCCAGTTTCAGGATTTGGAACAGGCCAACCAATCCCGGATTGGAAAAGATCTATTTTTGGATACGCACTATTTCTATCAATATTTAAAAGCCGGGCACATTCCGACCTACCGGCAAGTCAAGAATTTTGGAGGCGTGACACTATACCAGAGAACGGCATCCAGAACCCTGCCCGACAGCCTCACCTGGGAAAAACAGGTCCATGCCCTCAGAACCGGCACCTATTTTTACGGTTACCTGGATACCCGCAAAACAATGGGCGATGTGGCTTTTCATCAAAAAGACTGGAACGAATCCATCCGAAACTACCGCCTGGCCCTCAACCAGGCCCCGAAAGACCCGGTGCTGCACTACGTGTTGGGCAGGTCCTATCTTGCCGCCGGACAGAACGAGGCAGCCACCGATGCATTCAACCAGGTACTGGAACACATCCGGTCTCGACCGGCAGACTATCGAGCGGGCAGTCGGCTTGGCATTGCACAACAATATTTTTTACACGGATTTTACCCAGAAGCCATCGAAGGTGCCCGTCAGGCCATTGCAGAAGACGCAACGCTTCAGGACGCCCATTTCAATCTGGGGGCATTTTACCTGGCCGCTGGAGATCACACCCGGGCCGATTCGGCCTATGCCGAGGCCGTACGACGATTTGGCCCCAGCAACTACGGCAAACAGCAACTCCAGGCCATGGTGCAACAAAACATGGCCGCCGAGGAAGCCCAGCGGCTTTTGCGCGTTTACTTCGACATCGATTAATCAACGATCTCAATAGGATAAGGAGGTAGGGCGCATTCCCCTCCCGCCTGAAGTCGGGAGTCCCCTGCGCACATTCTTATGGATCAGGACAATAACATCCTACAGCTATGCCACCCTCACCACACTGGGCTATGGCGACATTACCCCGACCACCTTGTGGGCCGGATCCTTCGCCGGCCTCGAAGCCATCGTCGGTGTGCTCTACATCGCCATCCTCATGGCCCGCCTGGTGGGCCTCTACGCACACCAAAAAATCTAAGCCGATTCCTTGAGCCGATCCTGAAAAGCCTGCCGAAACTTCTGCACCTTCGGGTGGATCACCACCTGGCAATAGGGCTGAACTGGATTGTCCTTGAAATAATTCTGGTGATACCCTTCCGCATCATAAAAAGTTGTCAAAGGTGCAATCTCCGTCACAATTGGATTCGGCCACAAATCCGACGCATCGGTTTCTGCTTTCGACCGCTCGGCAATCTCCTTTTGCCCTTCATCGTGATAATAAATCACCGACCGATACTGCGGTCCCACATCGTTTCCCTGTCGGTCCGGTGTGGTCGGATCGTGTATCAGCCAGAAAATCGTCAAGATTTCCTCAAACGAAAGGATCTCCGGATCAAACGTCACCTGCACCACTTCTGCATGACCCGTCGTCTTCGTACACACCTGTTCATAGGTCGGATTCTCCACCGACCCACCCGAATACCCGGACACCACCTTGTGAACCCCTTTCAAATCCTGATAAATCGCCTCCACACACCAGAAACATCCGCCAGCCAGGGTTGCAGTTTCCAATTGCCCAGACATAAAACCTCCCTATCTTAAGAGCGGGATCGCAGAGGGCCGCAGAGCCACACCCTCCAGACCCCAAAAAATAGACGCCATCTCAAAAATCCTGGATCCCAGGTCCACCCCCTTGTAGACGCGCTCTTCAGGGCGCTGTCTCATACAATGGAGCTCATGTTTGAACCTGCTAACAAAGAACCCTTCAAAATAACCCCGAAAGCGTATAAAATCAACCCATGTCCCAAACACCCAATATTCTCTTCCTGCTCAGCGACGAACACAGCTTTCGCTTCCTTTCTTCCCGTCCACCCGAACGCGGCGGCGAACCGTGCCATACGCCCACACTCGATACCCTCATCCAGCAGGGCGTCCACTTTGACACCGCCTACTGTCAGAACCCCGTCTGCGTCCCCAGCCGGGTCGGCCTGCTCTCCGGACGCGCTTCCTCCCGTCTGGCCGTCCTTCGCCCCGACGTGCCGACCTTCGCCTCCCACCTGGGCGACCACGGGTATGCCACCGCCACCGTGGGCAAAATGCACCTTCAGGGCGGCCGCCAATTCGCCGGTTTCGACGCCCGTCCCTACGGCGACTTCGGCGGACCTTCCCCTGCCCACCAGAAAGACCCGCTTCACCTGCCCGGAGAACGCGACCACATCTTCATGCCCTCCATCATCCAAGACGTCGGCCTCTCCGACATCCCCGAATCCCTGCTTCAGGAACGCATCGTAATTGCCGAATCCCTTGCCTGGCTTCGCGAACACCGCCACACCAATCCCGACCAGCCCTGGCTCCTCTATGCCTCTTTCGTCCATCCCCACTTTCCCCTGAACGCCCCTCGCCGCTTCTTCGAGCGCTACTATCCCACAGGCGTCACCCCACCCAAAATCGGGCGCACCGGCGATGCAGCCGATCACCCCATGACCCTCGGCGCTCTCCGGGCCGAAGCCGCCGAATCCCAGGGCCATTATGCCGAACACATCACCGAAGCACAAACCCTCAAAGCCCGGGCCGCCTACTTCGCCTGCGTCGACCAGTTCGACGAACTCCTCGGCGACTTCCTCGCCCTCTTAAACCACAGCGGCTTCCTCGACAACACCGTCATCGTCTACACTTCGGACCACGGTGAACTCTGCGGCGAACACGGCCTGTGGTGGAAACGAACCTACCACGAAGCGTCCACCCGCGTCCCCCTCATCATCTCCCTTCCCGAACACAGAACCGGTATTCTTGCCCCTTCTGAAATCACCACCCCCGTATCTCTGGCCGACCTCTTTCCCACCCTGTGCGGCCTGACCGGCACCCCAATCCCCGACGATCTCGACGGCCTCAATCTCTCCCCCGCCCTCCAGGGAGCCTCCTGCCCATCCCTGGACGCTCGCCCGGGCGTCATTGTCGAACACCTTGCAGGCTTCAACTCCCCCGACACCCAATACCGCATGATTCGCTCCCACCGCTACAAATACATCGCCTTCCGAAACTGCGAAGCCCTCGCCTTCGACCTTCACAACGACCCCGACGAGCAACACAATCTCCTCCAAAATGGAGACCCGCCCCAGGCGCTTGAACCCCTCAAAACTCACCTCCTCACCAATTTCGATTTCAACCAAACCGAGGCACGCCTGAAACAGGAACGTGCCTCTTATCTCCAACAATACCCCAAACGCGTCGATCCCCACACCTCCAACCAGATCTTCCTCAAAGACGGCCGACTGGTCGAAGCCGACAGCCCCCTCGAACGTCCCAACGTGGTCAGTGAAAATCCGGCAGAAGACTTCGACGATTTTCCGGAGTGATCTGCCCTCACCCTGGGGGTCAACTCTCAATCGCCGCCTTCGCCCCAAACGCCTTTTTTAACCGCTCCGCATCAAACTTCAATTTCCGGTCATACGTATAAATCCCATTCTCTTCCTGTTCAATATCCGTCAACTGCGTATACGTATATCCCGCAATATGTGGATGCTCGGTCAACACGGCCGTCAACGCTTCGATCCGATGATACACCTCTTCAATATCCGTCGGCCGCTTCCCATATCCCCAGCTTCCCTTCCGGTCCTCCTCCTGCTCAGTTTGCTGACCTTGTACCCACCATGTACCCCCATATTCATCCACCACATAGGGTTGTCCTCCATACGGAATCGACAACTCCTCAAACCGAATCGGTGTGCCTTCCAAATCGTCTGGTGACACCGGTGCATAGGTCTCCTTAAACGGAACAGGATCCTGCTCATAATCGTGTACCGTAAAAATATCCGTACACACATGCACATATCCACTCGTATCGTGGCAGGGTCGCGAAGGATCCAACGCTCGCGTCAAATCATACGTCTCCTGCAACGCCCGGCGATGCGCTTCAAAATGCTCACGAGCGCCCCGAATCGTCTCATTAAACGGAGTCCACGCCACAATCGACGGATGGTTCAAATCCCGCATCACAATCTCACGCCACTCGCGTTGATGGTTGTGAATCGCCTGCGGCGACCCAAAATCCATTCCCCAGTCACAGAACTCACCCCAGGTCAGATACCCCAGCTTATCCGCCCAGTAATGAAACCGCTCTTCAAACACCTTCTGATGCAACCGCGCCCCGTTAAACCCAACCGCCATCGACCGCTCAATATCCGCCTTCAATTCCCCATCGTTGGGCGCCGTCCATTGACCTTCCGGATAAAACCCCTGATCCAGCACCAGCCGTAAAAAAATCGGCTCATTGTTCAAATAAAACTTATGGCCTTCAATATGGAACTTCCGCAACCCCGCATAACTCCCCACCCGATCCACCACTGTATCCCCGTCCACCAATTCCAATCGCAAATCATACAGATGCGGATCCGACAGCGACCACGGATGCGGATTTTGAATCCGCAACGCCATAGAGGACCCATCTATCGCCGGCATCTGAGCTGAAGCCACCTCCTCACCCCGGTCCAGCAATACCGCCCGAAACCTATGCCCTTTCATAGCATGTTTAAACACCGGCGTCAACACAAACCGTCCACTGTCCAGATCCGGCACCACCCGTATCCAATCCAACCGGTGCTCCGGCACGGCCTCCAACCACACCGTCTGCCAGATCCCCGTAATCCGCGAATACCGCGCCCCCCGAGAATGCAACACCATACTCTGCTTCCCGCCCGGCTGCACGCCTGATCGCGTGTCATCGTTGGCACACACCACCAGACTGTTCTCACCCGATTGGAGCGCATCGGTCACATCAAACGAAAATGACGAACTCCCCCCATAATGCTGCCCCACCAGCGTGCCGTTCACCCAGGCTTTGCAGTGATAATCCACCGCTCCAAAATGCAACAACACACCTTTGCCCGACCAGTCCTCGGGAATCGAAACCGTCCGGTAATACCACACCGCCGGGATAAAATCTTTGTATTCAATCCCCGACATCGGACATTCCGGACAAAATGGCACTGTAATCGTCCGACTCAATTCCGAAGGGTTCTCCGGCCACCCTTTCTCTTCCCCGGAACGTCCAAAGTCAAAATTAAATGACCAGGTCCCATTCAAATTCATCCAGGCATCGCGATAAAATTGAGGCTTCGGATGTTCTGGACGCGGTTGTGCATCGGCCATACCACACTCCTTTTTCGTAAAATGATTGTATCGCAGTTGATCCCCTCTGCGCCGGGCAGGGTTGAGAGGCCGGGTTCCGTGGCCCTCTGTGATCCCGCTTTTACTCCACATCCCGATATTCCTCCCGCACCCGCTGTAACTCCCCCTTCATCTCCGCCTCCATCTCCGCATACCCCGGATCCCCATATACATTCCGCAACTCGTTCGGGTCTTCCTGCAAATCAAACAACTCCCAGTAATCCCCCTCGCTATAATACTCAATCAGCTTATACCGATCCGTACGAACCCCTCGGTGGGGTCCCACCCGGTGCGGCGTAAAATATTGAAACGGCTCGGCCATTGCCTCTTCCCCCCGCTCCACCAGCTCCCAGGAATTCTCGTAATACGAATAATAAATCGATTCGCGCCAGTCTTCCGGTGACTTCCCTTCCATCAACGGCCGCAAACTCCTGCCCTGCATCACCTCCGGAATCTCAATCCCACAAAAATCCAGAATTGTTGGTGCGAAATCTACATTCATCACCATCTCTCCCGACACATGTCCCGAAATCCCCCCCGCCGGATATCGAGCCACCAGCGGAATTCGGATCGACGGCTCATACATAAATCGCTTGTCATACCATCCGTATTCGCCCAAAAAATAGCCGTGATCCGACGTATACAAAATCAACGTATCCTCTGCCAAATTATTTTCATCCAGATAATCCAGCACCCGTCCCAGGTTCTCGTCCACTCCCGTCAAATTTCGATATCGGTCCTTGAGAAACCGCTGATACAGCCACTTCTTCTTCTCCTCCTGGCTCAATCCCTCCGCCAAATCCTCATAATCGCCTGCAATGCTCACATCGAACTTCATATCCTCTGCCAACCCCGCGATCTTCCGCGTGGCATAATCGTCGTCAAAGGTCTCTGGCTCGGGAATCTCAATCTCATCGAACAAATGCTCATGCCGGGGCGCCGGTGTAAACGGTCGATGCGGTGCTTTAAACTGATACACCAGACAAAACGGCCTGGAAACATCCCGGCCCTGCAGCCATTCCAGCGCCAGATCTGTCGTAATATCACTTGCATATCCTTCCATCTGCACCCGCGTCCCATCCTTTATATATACCGGATCAAAATACACCCCCTGACCTGGATGGATACACCAATAATCAAAGCCCTTCGGGTCCTGCCGAATGTGATACTTCCCCACCAGGGCTGTCTGATAGTCGGCCTCTTGAAGCAATTCTGGAAACGTCGGAATATTCGGATCCAGCTCCTCAACCGCATCGGCCAGTTCCGAATTTCCACGGACCCCATTTATGTGCGAAAAACAACCCGTCAACACCGTCGCCCGGGCAGGCGCACACAGCGCATTGGTCGTAAAACACCGGTCAAATCGGGTGCCCCCATTTGCGATCCGATCCATATTCGGCGTTTGCAAAATCGGATTGCCATAGCAACTCATATCCTTGGCCGTCTGGTCGTCCGTCATAATAAAAATCACATTCGGTCGTGCCATACATCACTCCTTATAAAGAATAAATACATGATCCCCATCGCACGTGATACCCCTGAATTCAGCCATCCAAGACCGCCTTCAAATCACAATAATACGCCAATTTTTCAGCCCTCAGCATCGGCAGCGCCCCACTCGTCGACGGTGCCAGAAAAAGGCGCACCCCTTCAAACAATTCCTCTTGAAGCCCGTATTCACACCGTTTTCCCACAAGCTTGCCATATCCACTTTTGCCATTAAAACAGACAAACCGGGGTCGAAGCCGCCGAACCTTTTCCTGTAAAACCGGAAAACCGTCGGAATAATCCTCCCCATCCAGATCCCCGATCCCACGTGTCGCTCGACCCTTTACAATATCCGTTAGACCCATCCGATAGTCCAGAATCAAATGATCTTCTTCCGGTGCCAGTTGCCGGTCCGTAAATCCCGCCTCATATAAAAATGGCCAAAACTGGTTTCCCCTGCCCGCATAATAATGCCCGATTTGAGCGGAACGCAAACTTGGATTAAACCCCACAAAGATCAGGTCCAGACCCGGTTTCAAATAGTCAGCTAACACCCGGACAAACTCCTTTTGAGCAAATACAACCCTTCAAATAAAACCACAAAAACTTGAAAATCTACCACCGTATTATATATTAAACCACTAAAGTTTCAAATGAGACCACTCAAATTTGAGAGAATCGATGCAGCTCGCCCGACCCGGTATTCGGCTCTTTGCACACACATACAACCTCTGGTCGTTCCTGTTCTACCTCCTCCTGGCCATATCTCTGGGGGTGGTTCTCGCCACGTTCCTGGACTATGGCATCACCATCGACGAGCCCCCCCAGGTCGAATACGGCAAAGAGATCATCAAATGGTATCGAAGCCTTTTCCAGTATCAAGCCTATTTTGACCGGGTCAAAACCCTGGACCTGGAACGCTACGGCGGCCTCTTTGAAACCCTCGCCTATCCCTTTACCCAACTGCTTCCCTTTTCCACATTCGACACCCGCCACCTCATCAACGCACTCATCGGTCTCTCCGGCATCCTGGCCGCCTATCGGTTGGGCATCGCTCTAGGATCTCCCGCCCTGGGCCTTCTTGCAGCCCTGTTCCTCCTGCTCACACCCCGATATTACGGCCACATGTTCAACAATCCCAAAGATCTGCCCTTCGCCGTTTTCTACCTCTGGAGCATCTATGCCATGGTGCTTTGCCTGAACGACCTGCCCGGCCTGAGCTGGAAACGGATCGGAGGCACGGGTCTGGCCCTGGGCCTGGCCCTGGGCACCCGAGTCGGTGGGCTGGTCCTGTTCGGATACCTGGGCCTCTTTTTTATTCTGCGGTCCCTCCAGATCATCCAACAAGACAGTTCCCATCGACCGCTCGACCTGCTTCGCCGGGGCATCGCACAACTGCTCGGCATCTACGCCATTGCCTGGCTGATCATGCTCCTCTTCTGGCCAACGGCCCAGAAGGCACCCCTCACCTTTCCCATCGACGCCCTCTTAAACTTTGCTCGCTATGGCACCCCGGACTTCACCACCACCTTTTTTGAAGGCAAATACATCAACATCACCCAGGTGCCCAGATACTATGCCCCCCTGTGGCTCCTGCTTGCCCTCCCGGAATTCCTGTTTTTGGGCCTCCTTGCAGGAGGCGTCTCCCTGTTTCTGCACAAACCCGGTCCGGATCTGCGATGGGCCTTGCTGGGCTTCAGCACCCTGTTTCCACTGTTCCTGATTGTGACCCTGGGCACGCCTTTGTATGACGGATTGAGGCATTTTCTCTTTGTCATACCTCCCCTGACCGTCTTGAGTGCGGCAGGGCTACAGGGTCTGAGTTCAAAAATCGGATCCACCGAGCTGCGAAAAGGCCTGATCGGACTCACAGGCTTTCTGCTTGTCCTGACCCTCTATGATATGGTTCGTTTACACCCCAACGAATATGTCTATTTTAACCGCCTCTTTGGGGGCGGCCTTCCGGAGGCCTCCAAACGCTATCCGACCGACTACTGGGAAAACAGCCACAAACAAGGTGTGATATGGCTGGATACCCATTATCGACAACAGCATCCCAATCGAAAATGGCGCATCGGCGCCGGGACCGCCAATATTCGATTTTATCTGGATCCCACTCGATATGAATACCGGGCCGTACCAGAAGACATCGATTTCTATCTCAGCGTCACCCGGGAGGACCGTCACAAAAGGGTCCCCGGAGAGATTGTGCACACCATTCGGCGGGACGGTGTCCCCCTTCTCTATATCATCCGCCCCGATAGCAGCTATCAAAACGATCCCTTTTTCGAGTTTGCCGGGCGCCGCCAGAGCCGCACTGCCTGGCAATATATGCAAATCGGTGCCTTTGACAAAGCCCTCACAGCCTATCAAAACGTCTTGCAAAACGACCCCCAAGACCCCCTCATTTACCACAACATCGCCCTCGTTCACCATGCATTGGGACAGCCCCAGGACGCCCTCACCTTCAGCCGCCGGGCCCTCAAGCGGAACCCCCTGCTCTTGAAAGCCTATCTGACCCAGGGCAATGCCCACCTGCAGATGGATCAGGCGCAGGAGGCCGCTGTTGCCTATCGGAAAGCCCTCGAAATCAATCCAGACTACGCAGAAGCCTATCAAAATTTGGCCCGGGCACTGCGCAACCAGAATCGGCCCGAAGCGGCCATTAAGGCCTACCGGGAAACCCTCGTTCGCCAGCCCAGCAATCGCAGGGCTCACCGGGATCTGGGCACCCTCCTGGCCGAACAAAAACACTATGCCGAAGCAGCCACCGTCCTGAAACAAGCCCTCGCGCTGGACCCCGACCAGGCCGGAGACTGGCACCTGCTGGCTCAGGTCAGGCGGCTGTCCGGCGATCTCCAGGGGGCCGGTCAGGCCATCCTCAAGGCCCTGAAAACGAACCCTTCAAACACCGATTATCGGGTAGAACTCTTGAATGTGGGCAGGACCCACCAGCGAAACGGCCAGACCCAGAAGGCCCTGTCGATCTATCGACAAGCCCTTCAAAAAAATCCCGATTTTCTGAGCGCCCACCTCCACCTCGGCGACCTCCTTTTCCAGCACAACCAGTATGCCGAAGCCGCCAGGGCCTTCCAAAATGCCGTCCGACTCAATCCAAAAGATGCCAATATCCGTCTGAGGTTGGCGTTCTCGCTCGAAAAATCGGGGGAAATAAAAGCGTCCATCAAAGTCCTGAAGAGCCTGCTTGCCCGAGACCCCAAAAATCAAAGGGCCAGACGCCGTTTGCAAACCCTGCACGCCGCCGAAACGCCCCCCTGATCTCCGCCTGCCAACATGCAAACGCGCTATTGACAGCCATCCGGAATTTCATTTAAATTACACCCCTGCCAGAAAAACACCCATGGACATAAAAACCCGGTCCCACCGGGCGCCAAACCCGGGAGGGTAGGATTTGAAACAGATCTTTGCAGGAAAAAAAATACTCATCACAGGCGGGCTGGGTTTTATCGGCTCCAACCTGGCCCGCAGGCTGGTGGACCTGGATGCCAGCGTCCTCTTGATAGACAGCCTGATTCCCGAATACGGCGGCAACCTGTTCAACATTGCCGACATCAAAGACCGCGTTCAGGTCAATTTTTCCGATGTACGGGATGAGCATAGCATGCACTATCTGATCCAGAATCAGGATTTCTTGTTTAATCTGGCGGGTCAAACCAGCCATTTGGACTCCATGCAGGAGCCCCACACCGATTTGGACATCAACAGCCGGGCCCAACTTTCCATCCTGGAGGCCTGCCGCAAATATAACCCGGACATCCAGATTGTCTTTGCCAGCACCCGGCAGATCTACGGTAAACCCGATTATCTGCCGGTAGACGAAAACCATTTGCTCCGACCGGTAGATGTAAATGGCATCAACAAGATGGCCGGAGAGTGGTATCACATCCTTTATAACAACGTCTACGGCATTCGATCTTGTGCACTGCGCCTGACCAATACCATCGGACCGCGCATGCGCATTAAAGATGCCCGACAGACCTTTCTGGGCATCTGGATTCGATGCCTAATTGAAGGACTGCCGTTCGAGGTCTGGGGCGGCCAGCAAATGCGCGATTTTACCTACATCGACGACGCCGTCGATGCATTTCTACTGGCTGCCGCCAGTGAGACCATCCATGGCAAAATCTTCAATCTGGGCGGCGATTGCATCATCAGCCTGAGAGATCTGGCAGATCTTTTGATCGATGCCAATTGCGGCGGCGAATATACGATCTGCGACTTTCCCCAGGACCGCAAGCGCATTGATATCGGCGACTATTATTCCGACTTCAGTCTGATTCGTTCCACTCTAAAATGGGAACCCCAGGTGCCGCTGCGAAAAGGCCTTGAGCAGACTCTGTCATTTTACAAAAAGTATCTGAAACACTATCTTTAAAAGCCCACCGCTTTCCATTCACGAATCATACCGGAAAGGACGTCTCCCCATGACTCAGCTGAACCCATACAGCGCACAGATCACCCAGAAAAAATCCCAGGGTGCTTCCCAGGCCATGCTCTATGCCACCGGCCTTTCCCGCGAAGACATGAGCAAACCCCAGGTGGGCATTGCCTCGGTCTGGTATGAAGGCAACTCCTGCAACATGCACCTCAACGACCTGGCCGCCGAAGTCAAAAAAGGCGTCTCCCAGG
>JAPUJS010000230.1 GCA_027296045.1 bacterium
TTATGATCTGGTGGCTTTGTTTATAGATGGCAAAACCTTTAAAGACCAAGAGATGATCATTGCCCTGGGCGTCACGATGGACGGACACAAAATCCCACTGGGCTTTATCCAGGCAGCGACCGAAAATGAACGGGTCTGTCGTTTTTCTGATGAATAAAACACGACCATGTAAACTTAACGTGATAGCAGCATCAAAAAAAGCCGAAGTCCTTTTGGGGTTTCGGCTTTTCAGCTTCTCTTTTTCAGACTGCTGATTTAGCGCCTCAATACTTTTTAGGATCGAACGAAGAATTATCTATGGCCTTTGCACAAGAAAATCGAGCAACAGAAGATCCAGGTGCGGTCTCCGATCGAGGGGTGACGTTGCGGGCGGTAGGGTTTGGCATCGGAATGGTGATGTTGCTGGATGTGTGGGTCATTTACAACGAATATATCGTTCGGTCGTCCCGACTCAATGTGAGTCACCATTTTCCCGTCTCGGTCCTGGGGCTTTATGTGCTTCTGATTGTCGGGGCTAATTTCTGGCATCGGTTGGGGGGAAAGGGACTCAGCCGGTCGGAATTACTGACGATTCTATCCATGGGCCTGGCAGGGATCGTGATTCCCTCCAACGGGATTACCAGCTATCTGTTGGGTGCGCTTTCTGCCCCGTACTATTTCTCGACGCCGGAGAATGGCTGGGAGGCTTTTCATTCGTATTTGAAGCCCTGGATTGCACCGGATGATTTGCCCGGGCTAACCTGGTTTTACGAAGGGCTTCCCGCCGGTCGATCCATCCCCTGGGGAATCTGGTTGGGGCCTCTGGGATGGTGGGCGCTGCTTGGAAGTGGATTCGTCCTGGTGAGTATGTGCGTGGCATCCATTTTTCGGCGACAATGGGCAGAGCATGAACGGTTGGTCTACCCGATGCTTCGGCCGGCTCTGGAAATGGCAGAGGGGGTTGACGGCCGTTTTTTGCTGCCCCCATTTGCGCGAAGTCACCTGTTCTGGGCAGGGTTTGGGATCGCCTTTGGGATTTTTGCCTGGAATATGATTTATTTTTTCGAACCCCTGGTGCCGCGCATTCCAATTTTGGGGAGCTGGTTTTCGATCGCTCGCGGGTTTCCCTATACGTTTCACACCCGGATTAATTTTCTGACCATGGGGTTTGCCTATTTCGCCAATGTGAATGTACTGTTCAGTGTGTGGGTCTTTTTTGCCGTGATGAATCTGGAGATGCTGGTGATGGACCGGGTGGGTTATACCATCTCTCTGGGAGGCGGGG
Organism: bacterium; assembly: GCA_027296045.1. Taxonomy (GTDB): domain Bacteria; phylum Latescibacterota; class UBA2968; order UBA2968; family UBA2968; genus JAPUJS01. Next base: position 1,265 of record JAPUJS010000230.1, read on the forward strand.
CGTCGTTGCCCAATGAAAGCAATCCGATGATTACCTGGCAGACCGCCGGGGCATTTCTGGTATTTGCCATTTGGGCCGTCTGGACGGCCCGGGCGCATCTCCATCGTGTGATTCGAAAGGCGCTTGGGAAAGAAGCGGCGTTGGATGATTCGGATGAAGTGATGAGCTACCGGGGAGCCGTTTTGGGGTTTGTGGGGGGATGTCTGTTCATCGTAGGCTGGTTTCACGCAGCAGGGATGGAGGTGGGGGTTGCAGTGGTTTTATTGATCGCCCTTCTGGTTTCCTATTTCGGAGCGGCAAAGATCGTGGCGGAGATCGGCTTGCCTTATACGCCTGCCACCTTGCGGCCGGAAGGGTTTGTTGTGGCAACGGTGGGAACAGCCCACATGAGTCCCGGGAGCATCACCGTGCTGGCGTTTTCTCAAAATCTGGTCTGCTATGGGAAAGGGATGGTGTTGCCACCGCTTACCAATATCATTCGAATGGGGGATTTCATCCGGTCCAATACGCGCAGGCTGGCGCTGGCCGTGGCCTGTGCCTTTGTGGTATCTTACATGGTGTCGACGCTGTACACACTCTGGCTCGGGTATGCAGGCGGGGCCTATAATTTCAGCGCCTACCCGTTTTCGTATTATAGCCGGAAGATTTTCGACCGGGTGGTTTATCGGCTGGAAAATCCCTGGCAGATCGATGGACATCGGCTGGCGTTTCTGGGACTTGGAGCGGGTGTAATGGCGCTTCTGACGTTATGCAGATATCGTTTTTTGTGGTGGACACTCAATCCTATCGGTTTTGCCCTGCCCCGGATGACCTGGCAGGTCTATTCCCTGTTTTTGGCCTGGGTGTGCAAGGCTTTGATTTTGAGGCTGGGAGGAGTGCAGCTCTACCGGCGCTCCCAACCTTTTTTTATTGGTTTGCTGGTAGGATATGCGCTGGGGGTCGGCATTTCTTCGGTTCTGGACATGATCTGGTTTTCAGGTCAGGGACACCAGGTACATTCCTGGTAAACAGGAGGTAGATATGATTCGAGAAGGCAGGCGGGTGCTGGTGTTCAGCGCCCATGCAGCAGATTTCTGTTCGCGGGCAGGCGGGGCGATTATGCGGCTGTTAGAAGTGGGTGGAAACGTGCAGGTCCACACGCTGACATACGGGGAACGCTGTGAATCCCCGGCCCTATGGACGCGAGATCCGAAGCCAACTCTGGAAGAGGTAAGGTCCATTCGCAAGCAAGAAATCGAAGGGGCGTCTGAGGTGATGGGTGTTCGGACGAGTTGCTTTGATTTTGGGGATAGCCCCCTGGTATTGGGGCCGGACCGTCGGCTGCAGATTATAGAGGCCATCCGAGAATTTCGGCCGGATCTGGTGCTGACCCACTGGATTAATGATCTGATGCACCCAGATCATGTGGAAACCACCCAGGCGGTACTCTGGGCGTGTTCCTATTGCAATGCCGGGGGAATCGAGACAGCACATGAGCCCTGCCCCCGGCCAGAGCTGGTGTGTTATGAAACGACTATTGGGACCGTGCCTATTTCCGATTTCGTGCCGGATCTCTATGTGGATATTACGTCCGTTTTTGATCGAAAGACCGAAGCTCTCAAGCATTTTGCCGCACAGCCGCCACTTCCCGAGATTTATGAGGTTTTGGGAAGATATCGTGGTATCGAGGCCCAGCATTGTGCAGGGATGGACTGTCGATATGCGGAGGGGTTTGCAAGGATTGGAAAGCAGCCGGTGGGGTAAGTTTGGAACTTAGGATTAAGGCGAAAGGAGACTACAATGAAGCCATCCTGGATGACTTACGGTGTGTTGAAAGATCTGTCCAGAGATGATCTGCTGGACCTTCTGAAGGCCAACAGTTTTGAAGGTGTGGAATTCAGGACCGATGCCAACCACGGTCACAGCGTGGAAGCCTCCATTGATGCAGAAGAACGCAAGCAAGTGGTTGCAGACTGCGAGGCAAGAGGGATCAAGGTGGTATCGGTTGCAACGGGGAATCGGTATCACGATCTGGATGCAAGCGAGGTCTCGCGGCACGTGGAGGAGACAAAGGAGCGAATGCACCTGGCTGCCGATCTGGGCGCTCCCCGTGTGCGGGTGTTCGGCAACAATTTTCTGGACGAAGTTCCCAGAGAGAAAACGATTGCACAGGTTGCCGAAGCCTTGCAGGAATTGAGCGCGTATGGGGTGGACCTGGGTGTCAAACCCTGTTTGGAACTGCACGGAGAATTTGACTGGCAATGTTGTACGGCAGTGGCCGAGCAGGTGGGGCACGACAACTTCGGCCTGGTGTGGAATTCCGTTTCCGAGGATGTGGTGGACGGATCTCTCGAAACGGCTCTGGAGACGGTCTGGCCCTATCTGGATCACGTGCATTTGCACGATATTGCAGGAACTGGCTATCCGTATCGAGAATTGTTCCGGCGGCTGTGCGAAAAGGGTTACGAGGGGTATTTGTCTGCCGAAGCAGAGCGACGGGCAGCAAACCCGGCAGGCGATCTGCCGATGTTTGTGGCCTACTATGCCGACCTGTTTCGGGCTTACGTGGACCTTGGAAGAATTTGAATAGATACATCATTCATCGCGCGAATCATACCGATATGACGATTCGATCCGCCTCAACCAGCGAGATTTCATCAGGCACTTTCGGATTCGGGATCTTGAGTCAACGATCTGCAATCATCTATTGGTTCGCCAGACGCTCCGCGACCCGTCTCTGCAAAACCTCTAGTGCATCGTGGCAAAAGTAATTTCCCTTATACGTTGAGAGGCCGTCCGGTGTAGGTCCATTTGAAGGGTTTTGCCATCGTCTTGTTGAAAAAGGCAATGAATTCGCG
>JAPUJS010000231.1 GCA_027296045.1 bacterium
TGGGAGTGGGATGGTGGCTGAGGGGGGGTTTGAGAGTGTGATGGGGTAATGGGGGTGGTTGGAGGGAAACGGCGACTTTATGTAAAGTCTGGTTTTTTGCTTGTAGCGCCTCCGGCGGCCCGATTTTTGAACGACCAAAAACCGGGGAAAAAGTCGCCGCTCGGCGCGGGGCCTTGCCAAGGCACAGCGCAAAATCACGAAGGTGGATGTAGGAGCGCTTCTGCCCTACTGGTGAAGGGGCTGTTCTTTGCTGTGGTGCTGGACGGACAGTGCGCTGTGTGCAGCGAGTGCTTCTCCTTAGAGGCTGTTGTTAAGGTGAGGTAATCTGCTTCGGTTTGGGAGATTTTTTGGAGAAGCAGTGCGGTTGTGTCGTCAAAGAGATCGCCCCATTGCCCACCTTTTCCTCGCCCAAAGCGCATTCCTCCCCTTTTGGAAAAGGGGAGACAGAGGGGATTTTGGGCCGGGACTGGGCTTCTCTGTGGCCCTCTGCGATCTGCGTGGGTTGTTCGTAAACCTTATTTCAAGGGGCTTAAGATGGACCTCGATGCACTAACTTTTGGGGCGTCGTCCGGTGAGCTTTTGGGTATAGGAATCCTCGGAGTGGTGGTTTTGGTGAGTGTGTTCGGATATGTGGGGGCACCGCTGTGGCTTTGGACTGTGCTGGTTGGAGGGGTACTTTGGGGGATAGGGATTTCGGGCTGGGGCTGGGGGGTGTTTGGGATTTTGGGGGTGATTTTTAACGTTCGTCCGATTCGGCGGATCTGTGTGTCTTTCTGGGTGATGAAGGTGTTGAAATCGGTGGGGCTTTTGCCTGCGATTTCCGAAACAGAACGGACGGCGATTGAGGCGGGGACGGTGTGGGTGGAGGGGGAGCTTTTTTCGGGGAAGCCCGATTTTAAGCGTCTGAGCGAGGTGCCTTATCCTGAGCTTACGGAGGCGGAACAGGCTTTTTTGGAGGGGCCGGTGGAGGAAGTCTGTCGTCTGACAAAGGACTGGGATGTCCATGTGCAGAAAGATTTACCGGTTGAGGTCTGGGATTTTCTTAAGGAGAAGGGGTTTTTCGGGATGGTGATTCCAAAGGCTTATGGGGGGTTGGGGTTTTCGGCTTCTGCCCATAGCGCTGTGGTGGGGAAATTGGGGTCCCGATCGTTGCCTTTGAGTATTACCGTGATGGTTCCCAATTCTCTGGGGCCCGGCGAATTGTTGGTTCATTATGGGACGGAGGCGCAAAAACAACATTATTTGCCCCGGCTTGCACGGGGAGAAGAGATCCCGTGTTTTGCTCTGACAGAGCCCAATGCCGGTTCCGATGCCGGCAGCATTCAGGCAAGCGGAGTGGTTTTTAAGGATGAAGCAGGGCATTTACATCTTCGGCTCAACTGGCGAAAGCGGTATATCACCCTGGCGGCGATTTCGACTGTCATTGGGTTGGCATTTAAGCTAAGGGATCCGGGCAATTTGCTGGGCAAGGGGGAGAGTCCGGGCATTACTTGTGCGCTCATTCCGTCTGATACCCCGGGTGTGGTACTGGGCAAACGACACGACCCGATGGGGGTGCCGTTTGTGAATGCGCCGATTGAAGGCCAGGATGTGCTTGTGTCTGTAGATACGATTATTGGTGGGATTGAAGGGGTAGGCAATGGGTGGTATATGTTGATGGAGTCTTTGGCTGTAGGGCGGGGAATTTCTCTGCCGGCTGTGTCGGCAATCGGGGCTCAGTTTGTTGCCCGGGTGACGGGGGCCCACGCAACGGTGCGGAAGCAATTCGGACTTTCGATCGGTCGGTTCGAGGGGGTTGAGGAGGTGTTGGCCCGGATTGGGGGGTGGGCTTATTTGATGGAGGCGGCACGAGTCTATACGTGCAGTGGTCTGGATGAGGGGGCAAGGCCGGCGGTCGTGACGGCGATGGTCAAATATCATTTGACGGAACTGTATCGCAAGGTCGTAAACGATGGGATGGATATTTTGGGCGGCAATGCGATTTCGAGGGGGCCGCGCAATTTGTTGGCACAAAGTTATATGGGGCTTCCAATCCATATTACGGTCGAAGGGGCGAATATTTTGACACGCTGTCTGATTATTTTCGGACAGGGTGCGATTCGGTGCCATCCCTACGTTTATCGGGAAATTCAGGCACTTGGGGCGGGGGATGTGGACGGGTTCGACCGGGCTTTCTTTGGGCATGTGGGTCATGTGGTGCGCAATTTGTTTCGGGCGTTGTTTCTCACGCTTTCCCGGGGGTATTTTGCCCGTTCTCCCGTTCGAGGGCCGGCTGCCCGGTATTATCGCAAACTTGCCTGGGCTTCCGCGTCGTTTGCACTGCTTTCCGACCTGGCTTTGGGGATGCTGGGAGGACAGTTGAAGCGCAGAGAAAAGATTTCGGGACGGTTTGCCGATATTTTTTCCTGGATGTATCTCGGGACGGCGACTTTGCGTCGGTTTGAAGCCAGGGGGCGACAGCCAGGCGAACTGCCTTTTCTGCACTGGTGTCTGGAGTCTGCGCTCACACAGGTCCAGTTGGGCTTTGAGGGGTTGTTCCAGAATATAAACTTACCAGGTCTGGGCTGGATTTTTCGAGGTCCCTTAACGCTCTGGTGGCGGATCAATCCGATTGCTAAACCGCCGTCCGATGTGCTGGGCAACCAAATTGCAAGGGTGCTCCAGCATCCGGGGACCGAGCGGGATGCGTTGACAGGGGGAATTTTCGTTTCTTTAGACGAAGAGGAGGCCCTGGGCAGACTGGAGCGAGCATTCAGGCTTTCTTTTGAATCCGAGGCAGTAGAACGGAAAATTCGGGATGCGGTTCGGAACGGTACTTTAACTCGGGATCGACCCGAACGGCTTTTGGCAAAGGCGCTTGAGCTGGGGCTGGTGGATTCGGCGGAAGCGCGTCTGTTGCAAGAAGCGGAAGCGGCACGTAACGAGACGATTCAGGTCGATCAGTTTCGCCTGGAAGACTACCTGAGAGGGACTCCAGGGGCAGCCTTTGAAACGGTTGAGGCAGCCACCGGAAAGATGTGGATAGAAAAGGAGCCGATGTGATGCAAGGCCTGATGATGGATTATCCTTTGACGATGGATCGTATTTTAGAACATGCCAACGCTTTGCACCCGCACAAGCGCATCTCGACCAAACTTCCGGATGGAAGTTTTCACCGATATACCTATGCCGATCTTTACAGACGGGTCAAAAAGTTGGCAAATGTGCTGGGCAGTCTGGGGGTTGGGATCGGGGATCGGGTGGGAACGTTTTCATGGAATAATTACCAGCACCTGGAATTGTATTATGCTGTGCCGTGCAGCGGGGCGGTTTGCCATACCCTCAACATCCGTCTTTTTCCGGACCAACTGGCCTATATTATAAACCATGCCGAAGATCGGGTGGTTTTTGTCGATGCGACCCTTTTGCCCGCTCTGGAACAGGTGGTCGATCAGATCGGTTGTGTTGAACATTTTGTTTTGTTCAATGCTAATGGTGAAATCGAAACTCGACTGCCCAATATTTCTTTCTACGAAGACCTGATGGCAGAGGCGGAAGCTATTTTTGACTGGGTGGTGGACGATGAAAATATGGCGATGGGGCTGTGTTATACCAGCGGCACCACGGGGGAACCCAAAGGGGCGCTCTATAGCCATCGGTCCATGTTTTTGCACACAATGGGTGAAAATCAGGCCAATGCCCTGGCACTGGTTGAATCGGATGTGGTTTTGCCGGTGGTGCCGCAGTTTCACGCAATGGCCTGGGGGTTGCCCTATGCGTGCGCGATGGCCGGCTCGGAGATGGTGATGCCGGGGCCACACTTGCAGCCCCAGGCTCTGGCCGATATGATTGCCGAAGAACAGGTGACGATTCCTGCGGGAGTGCCCACGATTTGGATGGGCTTATACCGGGAACTGAAGGCCAATCCTCGCGATATTTCTTGTATCCGCTCTCTGGTGGTTGGTGGGTCGGCCATGCCCCGAACTTTGATTGAGGCCTATGAAAAAGAGTTGCATGTTCCGGTGCTGCATGCCTGGGGGATGACCGAAATTTCTCCCCTGGGAACCGTGTGCAGGTTACAACGCGCCCATCAAGGTTTATCAGAAGCAGAGAAGTGGGATGTGCAGGCCAGGCAGGGGTATCCGATTGCCGGGGTTGAAATGCGGATTGTAGATGATGCCGGAGAAGTCCTTCCCTGGGATGGCGAGACGATGGGGGAAGTGCAGGTGCGCGGGCCCTGGATCGTTCGCGCGTACTTCAAGCAAGATCCTCTTCCCGAGCATTTTACCCCGGATGGCTGGTTTCGGACGGGGGATGTGGCCACGATGAGTCCCGAGGGCTATATGGCGATTATGGATCGCACCAAAGATTTGGTCAAAAGCGGGGGCGAGTGGATTTCCAGTGTGGAATTGGAAAATGCGCTGATGGCCCATTCCAGTGTGATGGAGGCAGCCGTGATCGCTATTCCAGATGAGAAATGGGGAGAACGGCCCCTGGGAGTGGTGGTGCTTGCCCCGGATGCGGATGCGGTGAATTCGGAGGGACTGGTGGAATATCTGGCCCCTCAATTTGCCAAGTTCTGGCTGCCGGAACGCATTGTCCTGGTGGATGAATTGCCCAAGACGAGCGTAGGGAAATTTGATAAAAAGGTCCTTCGGCAACAGCATGCCGAGGGCAACCTGGGATAAAGGCGCCGAAACAGTTATGGTGGAGCAAGCCCTAGATCAACCGGAAGCGGGATTGTCGCGGGTCTTCTGGAAGCAGTTGATGGCAAATCGTCTGGCGGTTGTGGGCGGTATTTTGCTGGTCGGATTTTTAGTGCTGGCCGCCCTTGCACCCCTGATTGCGCCTTATGACCCTCTGGAGCAGGATCTGTATCATCGGCTTGCTTCGCCTTCGCTTTCCCATCCTTTTGGAACCGATGATTTTGGGCGGGATATTCTTTCCCGGGTGATGGTGGGGTCCCGAATTTCTCTGCGTGTGGGGGTGTTTTCCGTGCTGATGGCCCTTGTTTTGGGAACGGCGATCGGGCTGAGTTCGGGATACTGGGGCGGAATCCTGGATCAGGTGTTGATGCGGGCGATGGATTTGATGCTGGCTTTCCCAAGTATTCTTCTGGCGATTGGGATTATGGCAGTGCTGGGGCCGGGACTGGAGAACGCGATGCTGGCGATTGGGATTGTGGCCGTACCCCAGTATGCCAGACTGGTGCGGGCATCCACGCTTTCCGTGCGGGAGATGGATTATGTCCAGGCCGTGCGTGCCCTGGGCGCTGGGGATCTGCGGATTTTGGCCTTTGCCATTTTACCCAATTGTCTGGCACCCTTGATCGTGCAATCCACGCTGGGGTTGGCCACTGCAATTCTGGATGCGGCCGGCTTGAGCTTTTTGGGACTGGGTGCGCAACCGCCCCTTCCGGAGTGGGGCGCGATGCTGAGTGGAGGCCGGGAGTTGATTGTGAGTGCGCCGTGGGTGTTGACCTTTCCGGGGCTGGCGATTTTTGTGACGGTGCTGGCATTTAATCTGCTGGGCGACGGGCTGCGAGATGCACTGGATCCTCGGAGTTGAGGGGGACTAAAAGTCGGTTGACTTCCTTTGTTGTAGACCCTATATTTTGAGCACACAAGAAAGGAGGTGGTTCGATGATAAAAACGACCAGTGGAGGTGGCTGTAGCTAGGTGCGCTCTCGCCAGGAGCGGGATCAATAATCTCGTTTGGTAGAGCGCACCTGGCGAATCTAATGCAGCCACCGAACGATACGTGATCCGTCCTTTTGGTGGGGTGAATGCCCCGTGAGATGGAAACGATCGTAGCTATTTCGCGTCACACGGAGATGTTCCGGGCAACCGGTTTCCGCCGTGTGACGCTTTTTTTGTGCCTGTTTCAGGTGTGAAACGGAAATTTCGATGGTTACGGCTTGACAAAGGTAATATCGAATTGTATTCTTAAAGGCTTATCATGATACAAAAAATGGAAGGAGGTGACCGGGTTTTGGAGCAGACACCAAGTGCAAAAAAGGCCGATATAAATCCTATCTGGTACGTGGCAGATGCCGAAGGCCAGGTGCTGGGCCGGTTTGCCAGTCGTGTGGCAACCATTCTGAAAGGCAAGCACAAGCCTTTTTATACCCCCCATGTGGACGGTGGTGACCACGTGATTGTGATCAATGCCGAGAAGATCCAGGTGAAGGGGAATAACAAATTGGATCAGAAGGTGTATACGAGCTACAGCGGTTATCCAGGTGGGTTGAAGACGATCACGCTTAGACGGGCGCTGGAAGACAAGCCTGAATTTGTGGTGGGAAATGCCATTAAGGGCATGTTGCCGCACACCAAATTGGGGCGTAAGATGTTGAAGAAGGTCCGGATCTATACCGGTTCCGAGCATCCCCATCAGGCGCAGAGCCCACAGCCGCTTGAGCTATAATAGACTCTACTAAACAGGAGGTAGATCTTTGGCTGCAGAACCTTTAGCTGCCGCGACCGGCCGTCGAAAATCTTCCACGGCACATGTGAAGGTATTTCCCGGACAGGGAAATATCACCATCAACGGTCTGTCGGCGCTGGATTACTTGAAGCGAGAAACGCTGGTGATGATTGTGGAAGTCCCGCTGGAGATTACGGAAACCAAGAGTGGGTATGACATCGTTGCCTGGGCCAAAGGGGGTGGCCTGTCGGGTCAGGCCGGTGCGGTTCGACTCGGGATCGCCCGCAGTTTGCTGGCGATTGACGAGATGCACAAGAAGCCGCTGCGCGCTGCAGGACTGCTCACACGGGATTCCCGCGAGGTGGAGCGTAAGAAGCCCGGTCAGCCGGGTGCTCGGAAGCGGTTTCAGTTTTCGAAACGGTAAGGCAGGTTTCAAATACACATGTATCCCGATTGTCGTTTGGGGTCCGGGTTTCGGACGAACGACAAGGTGACGGATGCAGCGGCATAACCCAGTGGATGGAGGTTTTTAGATGGCTGTTGTGACGATGAAAGAATTGTTGGAATCCGGGGTCCATTTCGGGCATCAGACCCGCCGATGGAACCCGAAGATGAAAAAATATATTTTTACCGAACGAAATGGCATTTATATTATCGACCTTCAAAAGACGTTGAAACAGATCGAAGCGGCGTATCAGGTCGTACGTGAGGCCGCCGAACAGGGGCATCCCGTTTTGTTTGTGGGGACGAAGAAGCAGGCAAAAGACGTGATTGTCACATCTGCCGAACGGTGCAATCAGTATTTTGTGAACAATCGGTGGCTGGGCGGGATGCTGACAAATTATCAGACCATTCGCCAGAGCATCCGGCGATTGGAAACACTGGATAAGATAAGCTCGGACGGCACGTATGAAAGCCTGACCAAGAAAGAAGGATTGCGTCTGGATCGGGAACGTGGAAAGCTCCAGTACTCGTTGGGCGGGATTCGGGACATGGGGCGGTTGCCCGGATTGATGTTTGTGGTGGATACGCGAAAAGAAAAGATTGCGGTGGCCGAGGCCAGGCGCCTGGAGATTCCGATTGTTGCCATGGTAGATACCAATTGCGATCCGGACGAAGTGGATTATCCGATTCCTGGAAACGACGATGCGATTCGTGCAATCACCCTGATTACCAACCTGATGTCAGAGGCTGTGATTGAGGGCACGCAGGCCCGAGAGGATGAATCGGCTGAAGCAAAAGAAGACAGGGCAACTAGCGTGGGTGAGCCTGAGATTACAGAGATTAAGCCCGAGGGCAAGTAAACGGCATTGAGATCAGGAGAATGAAGTTATGGCAATTTCTGCAAAATTGGTACAGGAGTTACGGCAGAAGACCAATGCGGGGATGATGGACTGTAAGAAGGCTCTGGAAGAGGCCGATGGCGATATGGACAAAGCCATTGAAGTTTTGCGCACACGGGGCATTGCCAAGGCCGAGAGCCGAGCGGGCAGAGAAGCCAACGAAGGGTTGATCGTGTCCTACATCCATGCCGGTAGCAAGCTGGGTGTGATGCTGGAGGTGAACAGCGAAACGGATTTTGTGGCCCGGACGGATGAGTTTCAGGATTTCTGCAAAGATGTGGCGATGCATATTGCGGCCGCCACTCCCCTTGTGGTCAATCGGAAAGACCTGGATCAGGAGACCCTGGAAAAGGAAAAGAGAATCTACAGGGAGCAGGCCCTGAAGGAAGGCAAGCCCGACCATGTGGTGGACAAGATCGTGGAAGGGCGTGTGGAGAAATATTACCAGGAAGTCTGTTTGTTGGACCAGGCCTTTGTCAAAGACCCGGATAAGACGGTGAGAGATTTGTTAACCGAACTGATCGCCAAATGTGGCGAAAACGTGACGTTGTGCCGGTTTGTGAGATTTGTGCTTGGCGAAAGCGCTTAAATTTTCCAGAGGTGGCAGCAACAAGGGTCTGTTGCTGCCACTTTTTTATTTGTCCCCAATGCACTCGTTTTGCGGGTGAACGTTTCTCTCCAGGAGGTTGTCTATGGTGAACGAGATTTTCGCCGAAACCAAGACTGCGATGCAGAAGGCCATCGAAGCACTGCAACATGAGCTGGCGACCCTGCGAACGGGGCGTGCTAGCACGAACCTTTTGGATTCTTTGCGGGTCGAATACTATGGCTCTCAAGTCCCCATTAATCAGGTAGCCAATGTGGGGGCGCCCGAACCGCGGCTGCTGGTGATCCAGCCCTGGGACAAGAGTGTGATTCCCGAAATTGAAAAGGCGATCCAGGCATCCCATCTGGGCTTGACGCCCAATAACGACGGCGAGATCATCCGGCTGTCGATTCCGGAATTGACGGAAGAACGGCGGCTGGAACTGGTCAAGGTCACCCGGTCCAAGGGGGAAGACACACGCGTGTCGATTCGAAATGCCAGACGAGACGCCAATGACCTGCTAAAAGACGCCCAGAAAGAAGGGGAACTGCCGGAGGATGACGCGCGTCGGGGACAGGATCAGGTTCAGGAATTGACGGATGAGTTTGTGACAAAAGTGGAAGATGTATTGAAAAGAAAAGAAGCAGAGATTATGGAAGTATAAGGGTCGGATGCTAAATCTGGTGGCGCCGCTTTCGGAGAGGGTCTGAAGGCGGCGTTTTTGTAGGCGTTCTTTTGACAAGGGATCGAGGGACGTGTATATTGTTTTGATCTCTTATGCGGAACATTCCAATAGAAAGGAAACGCGGTCGATATGGCGACGATCAATCCAAATTATGACAAGCTGGCAGCAGGCTATCTGTTCCCGGAAATCGCCCAGAGAACGCAGGCCTTTTTAGATGCCCACCCCGGGGTGGGGGTGATGCGGTTGGGGATCGGGAATACGACCGAAGCCCTGCCGAAGAGTGTGGTGGCTGGATTGCACGAGGCAGTGGATGCTATGGCACACGTGGATACCTATCGGGGATATGCCGATGGGGGCGAAGGCGAGCCGGAGATGCGGGAGGCCCTGGCCAAGCGCTATGCCAAATATGGTGTGAACCTGGATGTGGAAGAAGTGTTTGTAAGTGATGGGGCCAAGTCGGACTCGGCCAATATTCAGTCGATTTTTGGGCTGGACAACGTGGTGGCTGTGCAAGATCCGGCCTATCCGGTGTATGTGGACAGCAATGTGATTGCCGGACGGACCGGAGAAAGTGTGGAGGGGCAGTATGAGGGGATTGTGTATATGCCCTGTACGGAGGAAAACGGGTTTTTCCCGGATTTGCCGGGAGACAAGGTGGATTTGATTTATATTTGTAGTCCGAACAACCCTACGGGTGGGGTGGCGACAAAAGAACAGTTGAAGGGGTTTGTGGATTATGCCCGGGAACATCAGGCGGTGATTTTTTTTGATGCTGCCTATGCGGGATATATTTCCGATCCGGAATTTCCGCGAAGTATTTACGAAGTCGAAGGGGCGAAGTCTTGTGCTATTGAGCTGAACAGTTTTTCCAAAGACATCGGGTTTACGGGGGTGCGATTGGGTTGGAGCGTGGTGCCGATGGAGTTGACGGTGGATAGAGCCGGGCCCGGGAAGGTGAACGGGTTGTGGAACCGGCGGCAGAATACATTTTTCAACGGAGCGTCCAATATCGTCCAGCTGGGTGCGTTATCGGTGTTTACAGAAATCGGTGAGCGGGAATGCCAGGAGATGATTTCGTATTATATGGCAAATGCAAAGCTCATTCGATCGACGCTGGAAGACATTGGACTGACGGTATTTGGTGGGCAGCATGCGCCCTATTTGTGGCTCAAAACACCCCATGGGATGAGCTCCTGGGACTTTTTTGAAAAACTGTTGTCTGAGACGCACGTCGTGGGTACACCGGGCTCAGGATTTGGTCCTAGCGGGGAAGGATTTTTTCGATTAAGTTCATTTGGACACCGGGAAGATATTGAGGATGCCGTCGAGAGCATTCGCAGAAATCTGAAATTATAATGCCTTGATGAGTTGACCTATTTTTCCCGAAATCACATTAAGAAAGCGTTTATCACCGATGATTGCGAAAATTTATATTTTGATTTTCCTGCTCGTGTCAGGAATCCAGGCCGAAGCGCAGGAGAGGGTGATCGCCACCTTTCGGTTTGTTGCCGCCTTTGGCCAGCCCGGCAACGGTCAGGAGCAATTTTTTCAACCGGAAGGGCTGGCCCTGGATGCGATCGGGAATTTGTATGTGGCGGATACCGGAAACCACCGGATTCAAAAGTTTGATGCCCAGGGTCGATATGTTGTCGAAGTCGGCGGGTTTGGCTGGGATCCCGGGCAGTTTAACCGGCCGATTGGCGTGGCGGCAGGATCGGGGCTGGAGGTGTATGTCGCCGACAGCCGGAACAACCGAATTCAGGTGTTTGATCGCAACCTCCGTCTGCTGGCCGTTGTGGGCGGCAAAGACGCAGACGGGCCGGTCGAAATGGGCAACCTGGGAGGGATCGTGGTTTCCGAGCGGGATGAGGTATATGTGAGTGATCTCGATCTGGACCAGATGGTTCAGATCGATTCTTATAGCCGGGTAGATCGAAGTTTTGGCGGCTATGGATATGGCGATGGCCGGCTGCGGCGTCCTCTGGGATTGGCTGTGGACACGGATGGAGCGACCTATGTGTGCGACAGCGAAAATGGCCGGGTTGTCAAGTTCGATCGTTTTGGAAACTTTCAGCGCGAATTGGGCAAGGAGGTGCTGAGTGAACCCGCCGGGGTCTGCCTGGGTCCCCGGGGCACCCTTGTTGTGGCCGATTTGGGGTATCACCGTGTCGTGGTGTTTGATCTGAAGTCGGGGGAGGTTGCCGGACATATCGGTGGGCCGGAAGCCGGAAAGGGGCCGATGACTTTTCACAAACCTCGGGATGTGGTGATGGGAAAGCAGGGTACGCTTTATATTTTGGACTCGGGAAACAGCCGGGTGCAGCGGATTCAGGTTCTGGTTTCCCGAAAATGACAATCGGGACAGGACAATGGGCCGGGATGTTCCGTTCTCACGGGATGTCCCTTTTTTTGTACGTGCATATGATTCGTCAGACAATCCCTTATCTTGCATTTCTTTTCTTTCTCCCAGGTCTATTGATGGCCGAGGTGCCGTCTCGTGCCCGGATGACTGTGTTTGATGTGGAATGGACTATGAAGGCGGACGGAGGGCGGGGGCCCTATCGCCTGTCGGATCGAGCGATTGCCCCCCAAAGCGAATCCGTCTGGGTCGATGGAAAGAGGCAGGTGCGCGATCTGGACTATTTGCTGGATGAGAAGAAGGCACTGCTGACATTTTTTAAGGACTTGCCCCGAGGGACTCCTGTTGTCGTTCGGTTTCGACAGGCACCCCGGGTACTTCCATCGGTGTATCGACGCAGAAATTTGCCAAAAGATACGCCGGCCAGACAATGGAACCTTCCCAAGCAGGTCCTCTTTCAACCCCGGGTTCAGGAAGAATCCCGTTTGGATATCGGCGGGTCCAAACGGATTCAAGTGGCTTTTGGATCCGATCGAAATCATACGTTGACGCAATCGTTGCAGATACATATTTCCGGTGAAGTGGCCGAAGGGGTTGAATTGCTGGCTTTGTTATCAGACCGGAATTTGCCGTTGGAAGGGGGTGGGCGTACCCGGGGCATTCAGGAACTGGACCGGGTTTTTTTCCAGGTGAACTCGGGCTCTGTTGCTGCGGGTTTGGGCGATCTGAACCTGGTTTTTGATCGGACCGAGTTTGGACGGTATCGCCGGCAATTGCAGGGGGCGAGTCTGTCGGTCCATCGGTCGGAGGGGGAGGTGTCGGTGTTTGGGGCCGTTTCGAAGGGGCGGTGGGTGACACGCCGGCTGGTTCCGGTGGAAGGGTATCAAGGGCCGTATCGGCTGGAGGGGGCTTTTTCGGGAACGGCAGGACAGGTGGTGGCCGGGTCGGAGCGCGTGTTTTTAAATGGCCGGTTGCTGCATCGGGGAGAAGGTCAGGACTATGTAAT
>JAPUJS010000232.1 GCA_027296045.1 bacterium
CACGAAGGCGTCCTGGACTATGCCGAACGCCTGACGGGCCTTCATGCAGATCCAATTACAAGTGTGATATTCACCTGCACCGGGACGGAAGCAAACGAAGTGGCCCTGAGTATGGCCCGGATCGCAACCGGTGGCCGCGGCATCATTTGCTCCGACGCTGCCTACCACGGCAACAGCGCCGAAGTTGCTAAACTCAACCGAGTCAAACAGACAGGGGAAGAGATAAACGCGGAGATTCGCTCGATCCCTTACCCACAGCGTTATCGTCCGCTGCGAGACGGCGTGTCTTCATCCGAACTCACGGAGTTGTATCTTGCAGAAGTGCGGGCAGCCATCGATGGGTTCGAAGCCAGTGGCATTCCGCTGGCCGGTATGCTGGTCTGTCCGATTCTCGCCAATGAGGGCTTGCCGGACATCCCGGATGGTTTTATGGCCCGAGCGGCCAAAATGATTCGCGAGGCAGGTGGTTTGTTCATTGCCGACGAGGTACAGGCCGGGTTTTGCCGAACCGGCAGGTGGTGGGGATACGAGCTGAAGGACTTCGTTCCAGACATCGTCACGATGGGCAAGCCAATGGGCAACGGTTTACCGCTGTCCGGCGTTGTTGCCGCAACAGAACTCATAGACGCTTTCCGCCAGGGGAGGCGCTATTTCAATACCTTTTCGTCCAGTCCACTTCAGGCGGCGGTCGGTATGGCAGTACTCGACGTGATCGAAACCGAAAACTTGCAACATAATGTCGCCCAGGTTGGCACGTACCTTCGCGGTGAACTGGCCAGGCTCCAGGATCGCTGCCCCCCGATGGCCGACATCCGCGGGCACGGTCTATACATCGGGTTGGAGTGGGTCAGCGATCGGGATGCCAAAACCCCCGACCGGGAAAACGCGGCGGTCTACGTCAATCGCCTCAAGGACAAAGGCTTCCTCATCGGCCAGGCCGGGGCCCTGGGCAATGTGCTCAAAATTCGCCCCCCGCTGGTGTTTCAGCAGGAACATGCCGATCTGTTTTTGACCGCATTCGAAGAAACGATGTGTGAGATCCATGGATAAACCGATGGCAAAACTGGACGCCGACACCCTTCTGGCAGTCGCCAAACGGGCATTGGAGGAGTGGGATTTCCAAGTCTCGCAGATCGAACATATTGCGACATCCGAGAACACCGTATTTCGCGTCGACACAGAGACAGGCGAAACCTGTGCTCTTCGCATCCACCGCCCTGGCTATCACACTCTCGCGGAACTCAATGCCGAACTACAATGGACGGCCGCTCTGAATCAAGCGGGTGTTGGCGTGCCAAAACCACAGATGACTCGAGACAGTCGTGGTTACGCAACCATCCCTGTGCCCGGATCAACCGAGACCCGACACGTTGGCATTGTCGACTGGATCGACGGTGTGCCACTTGCGAGCGTGATGAAAGAAACATCGGACGAAAGCGCTCTGTTACAGTATTTCGACCAGCTCGGACGGATCGCCGCCAGGATGCACAACCAGGCAGTCAACTGGCAAATCCCGATCGGTTTCCAACGACACGCCTTCGACGCGGACGGATTGATGGGCGACGCCCCCTTCTGGGGCCCGTTCTGGGATCTACCGGAACTGACAAATGCCGAACGCCAGCTCATCCTCAAAGCCCGGGCCGCAATCCATCGCACCTTATCTGAATATGGCAAACAACAAGGGACCTACAGCTTGATCCACGCGGACCTCCATCCCTACAATTTGCTTGTAAATAGCACCCGGTTGTATGCGATCGACTTTGATGACTCCGGTTTTGGCTGGCATCAGTATGAACTGGCAGTCTCCCTCTTCCACTGTCGCGACAGCGCCCATTTCGAAGCATTCCGAGACGCACTCCTGTCCGGCTACCGATCCGAACGCGCCTTCGAAGATGCGGCGGTCGAGTTACTCCCCATGTTTCTGCTCATTCGCGCCCTGGCTCTACTCGGCTGGACTCATGAGCGACCGGAGATGAACAGGGGCGAACGACTGAAAGGCTTGATCGCATCGGCTTGTGCGCAGGCAGAGGATTTGCTCAAGTAGCGGTGCAGTATCCGAGCCAGAAAAAGAGCCCGATTGCGATATGATCGGGCTCTTTTTTTGGCGCTTCTGGCCAGGTTCCCATTCGGGAAAAGAAATGCTCTCTTCTTTCTTACGGGTTCACCAAACCGTCGCCATAAATAACTAATTTTCCACGCGTAGGGAAAATTTGGTTTGGAACAGTGGAAATAGGATAAAAAAATCGCCCAGAAAAACTTCTGAGCGATTTTTGATGCCATCTGCGTCCTCTCAAGCCCCTAATTTCTTTGCTGCCCGTTGCAAAGCAGCCGCTTTATTCGTCTGCTCCCACGAAAACTCCTTCCGCCCAAAGTGCCCATAGGCGGCAGTGGGTTGATAAATGGGTCGTTGCAACTTCAGTGACTTGATAATCCCGGTGGGTGTCAGATCAAAATGCTGGCCGATCAACTCGGCAATATCGGATTCCGAAACCGTGCCCGTGCCAAACGTATCCACCGCAATCGACACCGGCTTGGCCACGCCAATCGCATAGGCCAGTTGTACTTCGCACCGGCTGGCCAAACCCGCCTTCACCACATTTTTTGCCACATAACGTGCCGCATAATGGGCACTGCGGTCCACCTTGCTCGGATCTTTGCCCGAAAAAGCGCCCCCACCGTGCCGGCCCATTCCACCGTAGGTATCCACAATAATCTTACGCCCCGTCAGTCCCGCGTCTCCATACGGCCCCCCGACCACAAACCGGCCGGTGGGATTGATATGGTAAATCGTATCCTTATCCAGATACCGCTTGGGAATCACCTTTTGAATCACCTGCTTGATGATATCGTTCGTAATCCGGCTGTGGCTGACCCGCTCGTCGTGCTGGGTGGAAACCACCACCGTGTGTACCCGCACGGGTTTATCGTCCTCATACTCGACCGTCACCTGAGACTTGCTGTCGGGACGCACATAAGGCAGCTTCTTTGTTTTTCGAAGCCGAGAGAGACGGTACACCAGCTTGTGCGCCAGCATAATCGGCATTGGCATTAACTCCGGTGTCTCCTTGCAGGCATAGCCAAACATCATCCCCTGATCCCCGGCACCCATCGCCTCGTGAAGACCTTCTCCTGCGGTTACACCCTGTGAAATATCGGGAGATTGCTTGTCCAGTGCAATCATCACGCCGCACGACCGATAATCAAATCCCATTTTCGAATCGGTATACCCGATTTTCCGGATGGTATCTCGCACCAGGGTCTGAAAATCGACCGTTGCCTTGCTGGTCACCTCTCCTGCCACCACCACCATTCCGGTGGTCACCAGCGTTTCACAGGCCACACGGGATTGGGGATCCTGTGCCAGCATAGCATCCAGAACGGCATCAGAAATCTGGTCTGAAATTTTATCTGGATGGCCTTCAGAAACCGATTCGGAAGTAAAAAGTCGACGCATATATCCCCCTCAAAACAGGAATGAGACCGATCTTATTTAAAACAAACGAAGTTCGGAAGAATTGCCCACATTCAGCCGTCGGACGCTTTCTTCGACAATTGCATTTGGTACCAACACCGGAATCAGCGCCCATCCATCCGACGCCTGCACCGCCATTTCCTATTCCTCTCCTTCCAACACCACCACCTCCGGGATCTGCCCCCCCAGGTCGCCAGGCAACATCTGGGCCAAATACCGACGAATCTCGTCCCGCGTCCTGAGCTCCAGTACAGTTCGCGCAAGTTCTTGTGCGAACTCAAATGTCAAGGATCGAATTGCCTGCTTGACCCCGGGCAACAGGCGCGGGCTCATACTCAAACTATCCACCCCCATTCCCATCAACAAAATACTCAAACAGGGATCGCCTGCCATTTCGCCACAAACCGTCACTGGAACCCCATAATTAAAGCCCACATCCGTCACCTGCTGAATCAAACGCAACACAGCCGGCTGAAGCGGATCGTAGAGATAGGCCACTTTCTCATTTCCGCGATCTACGGCAAGCGTATACTGAATTAAGTCGTTGGTCCCAATACTGAAAAAGTCGGCCTCCTCGGCAAGCTGATCGGCAATCAGAGCCGCAGAAGGAACCTCAATCATCACCCCAACTTTAAAGTCCGGATCCACCGGGACCCCCTCGGAACGGAGGTCCTTTTCCACCTTGACAAGTAGATCTTTGGCCTCTAAAAACTCTTCCATACTGGAAATCAGGGGGAACATCACCCGTACCTGGCCTTCGACACTGGCACGCAGGATGGCCCGCAACTGTGTTTCAAACAGCGGTTTATTGGCCAGAGAAAGTCGAATCGCCCGCCAGCCCAAAAAAGGATTTGCCTCGGGCTTTACCGACAACACATGGGACAACTTATCCCCACCCAAATCCAGGGTGCGCACCACCAGAGGATGTGGGGATAGTTGCCCTGCCAGCCGGGCATAAATCTCGGCCTGTTCCTCCTCGCTCGGAAGATGATCGCTTCCCAGATAGAGAAACTCCGTACGATACAAACCCACCCCTTCTGCACCATAGGCCTGAATCGCTTCGATTTCCTGGGGCAATTCAATATTGCCGTGAAGCTGAACCCGATATCCATCCGCCGTCTCGGCAGGCAAATCCCGGAAAGAGGCCCATTCGACCTGACGATCCCGAAATTGTTTCACCTCCGCCCGATATCGCTCCAACGTCTCCCTATCCGGGTTGAGGAACACCCGGCCCCGGCCCCCATCCACAATCGCCAGATCGCCCGGCTCGGCGTGGGCCATCAGCGTTTCGGTCGCCACCACGGCAGGAATGCCCAAACTGCGGGTCAAAATAGAAGTATGAGAGGTCGGTCCCCCCACTTCGGTCGCCACACCCAGCACAAAGTCGGTTGGCAAATGAGCGGCCTCGGAAGGGGTTAGATCGTGCGCTACCACAATCGCTTCGTGGTTCAAATGCTCCAAAGACACCATTTCCTGCCCGCACAGACGGGCCAGTACTCGCTTCCCAATATTGACCAGATCGGACCGACGATCCCTGAAAAAATCGTCCTGAATCGCGTCGAAGTCTTTCCGCAGTTTCTGAAAAGCCTGCCAGAAGGCATAATCGGCATTAAAGCGTTTGGTTTCAATCAACTCAACGGTCGCATCTTTCAGCGCCACATCTTGCAGCATCAACAGGTGGGTATCGAAAATCTGGGCGTGTTCCGTTCCCAGTCTTTCTTCTACATGACTTCGGGTTTCCTGTATATCTTCTGCCACATCGGAAAGCGCCTGTTGAAACCGCTCCACTTCCGACGGCACACCCGCATCTGGAATGAGCTGATAGTCCACCCAGAAATCTTCCGGATCGTGCAGGAAAATTGGACCAATAGCAACCCCTGGAGTCGCCTGTATGCCTTTGAATATTTTCATCAATCAAACTTACTTTCGATGGTCTCGACCATTTTCTGGAGCGCTTCGACTTCGTCGTCCCCGACTGCCCGAACCGTAATTTGGGCCCCGTATTCTGCCGCCAGCATCATCACCCCCATAATGCTCTTCCCATTCACTTCCAATCCCTGTTTGACAAATGTGATCTCCGAAGCAAATTTTGCAGCAGCCTGTACCAAAAGAGCAGAGGGCCGTGCATGAATGCCCAATTTACTCTTCACTGTCGTCACTTTTTCAACCATAGAGACACAAATTTCCAGCACTTAAACTATAAAGAAGCGGATTTGAAGTCAAGTTTCAGAGATCAAATCCAGGACCTGCTGCTCACCATCTACATGCCCACACCCGCCCAAACCACAACAACTTAAAGCGGCACATCCGCTGGCAAACTGGGCACTCCTTGTCAGCGTCCACCCTTTTAAATACCCATAAATTAACCCGGCCCGAAATGCATCTCCCGCCCCGGTGGAGTCTCGGGTTGGCACCTTATAGATGGGCACATCAAAACTGTGTCCACTTTCCCGAAAAACCGAACACCCCGCCTTGCCCTGCGTCACCACTACCGTTTCCACCCCTGCCTTGAGCAATCCAATCGCCACATCGGCCGGGCTGCCCAACCGGTGACGCCGGATAAACCCTGCCGAATTAATCACCACATCGCAAAGGGTCGCAAGAGGGTGTTTGGCAGACAGCTCGATCGAAAAAATCGGGATGCCGGCCTTCTGTGCCATCCGGGCGGCAACAACAGCATTTTTGCCCAGAAAGGGGTCCACCGACAACAGTCTGACACCTTCCAGATCACCTGCTTGCAAAGGCCGACTCCGAAGGTCTGGGAAATGCCCACAAATACTCCGAGCCCCGTCCCGGTCTGACAGAATCACCGCGTGCCCGGTCCGTACCCCCGGTGCCACATCCATACCCTGCAGATCCACCGGATAGTGCCGTATCTGCTGCCGAAAAAACGCACCGTATCGGTCTTCTCCCAACGTATTGCCCATCAAACGGACCGAAACGCCCAGGGTCCCGAGTGTCACAGCCGTATTGGCCGCCTCGCCCCCGATAAACACGCCGTCCGACAGAATTTGGGTGTGCCCGTCCGGCTCGGGATAATCGGTCACCTGCACAATCTGGTCCACACCCATCACCCCAAAACACAAAACCGAGTCCATCTTGTCTGTGGACATGGGCATCTCCTAAAAATAATCTCCCACCCGTGCCACGACTGCGAAAGATTGGTCCAGCGGTCTTCTTCATACCTTCTGTGAACAAAAAAAACCCGCCGACTCGGGGCGGAACGAAGCTACCAAACAGGCCCGATCCCCAACAGGGGCTACGGGTCTCTATGCACAGCCTCCGCAAAACTTCGAACCACCGAAGCGTCCCACTCTTTTTTTTCGAGCACGCTCCCGACGACCACAAAAGATGCGCCTGCCTCGACCCTTTCCCGAGCAGCCTCGGGCGTTCGGATCCCCCCACCGACAAGGATCGGCAGAGAAACATACCCGGCCACAGCCCGCACCATTTCTTTTGGCACCATTCGCTCCGGACTACTCCCGGCATCCAGATACACACATTGCATCCCCAAATATTCGGCCGCCAGTGCGTGGGCCATCGCAATTTCGGGCTTGTGTCTGGGAATGGGTCGGGTATTGCTCACATACTCGGCCGTGGTCTGTCGCCCCGATTCCACCAGAATATAGCCTGTGGAAATCGGTTCCAGACCGTGCGCTTTCAACAAAGGCGCTGCTTTGACCTGTTGCCCGATCAAATGTTCGGCATTGCGACCGCTGATGAGCGACAAAAATAAAATCCCGTCGGCCGCGGCCGAAATCTGACTGAAGTCGCCCGGAAAAATAATCACCGGCACATCTACCGCCCCTTTTACCTCACGGACCATCCGGTCAAAATGGGTCGAAAGCAGAAAACTGCCCCCAAAAAGCAGGGCATCGGCCCCATTTTCTGCACAAGTGACCGCCGCCCGAACCAGATCCTGTTTATCGAGTCGATCTGGATCCAGCAAAGCCAAAAACCCAGCACCCCGCTTTTCTTGCACGCCCATCAAATGGTCAAACGTGGACAAGCCCTACCCTCCCAGCTGTGTACGAACAATTTCCGGAACTTGCTGGAGGGCTTCCGCCAGCTTCTCCGGATTTTTTCCACCGGCTTGCGCAAGATGGGGACGTCCGCCACCACCACCACCCACAATTCGGGCTGCTTCTTTCACAACGCCTCCGGCCTGAACCCCTCGTTGGATCAAATCGTCTGTCACCACCGCAATCAACGATGCCTTGCCGTTCATGTCTGCACCCAGCACGCCAACCCCGGATTTGAGCGCATTTCGAAGCCCGTCGGCCATATCCCGAAACCCTTCCATATCCACCGGCTGTACTTGCGCGGCCACCACCCGGACGCCGTCCACATCGACCGCCTCGCTCACCAACCCGTCCATCTCCGAGCCCGAAAGCTCCCGCCGCAACCCCTGAAGCTCGCGTTCCAACTCGCGATTTTGCATCAGCAACTGCGCCACTTTATCGGAAAGCCCACCGGAAGTGACCTGAAGCTGCCCTTCCAGGTCTGCAATCACCGATCGCTGCTGGCGAACCAGCATCTCGGCACCCTGTCCCGTCACCGCTTCGATCCGTCGCACCCCGGCTGCAGTGCCCGTCTCCTGCGTGAACTGAAAAAGCCCCACCTGACCGGTCGACCGCAAGTGGGTGCCGCCACAGAGTTCCAGACTATAATCCCCGATTTGGACCATCCGCACCACATCGCCGTACTTTTCGGTAAACAGCATCATAGCACCCTGTTCGCGGGCTTTCTCCAACCCCCCAAAGGAGATATCCACCGCCAGATCCTGCCGGACCACGTCGTTTACAATCCCCTCGATCTCTGCAAGCTGATCGGGCGAAACCCCCTCAAAATGGGTAAAATCAAATCGCATTCGATTGGGCGCAACCAGAGAACCGGCCTGATGTACATGATCCCCCAGCACCCGTCGAAGCGCCCTGTGCGCCAGATGGGTTGCCGTATGGTTTCGGGCCGTATTGAGCCGCACCGCACCGTCCACTTCTGCCTGGACCCGGGTGCCCGATAGGGCTTCTTGCTCGCCTTGAACCAGCCGTCCTCGATGCACAATCCCTTCGCCCACCCGGAAGGTGGTCTCCACGCTGAAAACCACGTCTCCGTTTCGGATTTCTCCCCGGTCCCCGACCTGCCCGCCCGACTCGGCATAAAAAGGAGTCACATCCAGATAAAGATCCAGGAGGCCCGTTTCATCTGTCGGTTTCCAGGCAACGATCTCGGCCTCGGACAGCAGGGTTTCATAGCCCACAAACTCGGAATGCCTGTCGGGCAAAAAGCCCTCATCCACCACATCTTGCGATGCAAAGGTCTGCCGACCGGCCTCCCGCGAACGGGCCTTCTGCGCAGCCATTTCCCGTTCAAATCCTGCCTCGTCCACCTCCAGCCCCTTTTCGGCTGCCATCAATTGCGTCAAATCAATCGGAAATCCATAGGTGTCGTAAAGCCGAAAGGCATCCTCTCCAGAAATCCGCCCCTTCTGGCTCAATTCTTCAAAAATATCGATCCCCCGGTCCAGCGTCTTGCCAAATCCTTCTTCTTCTGCCCGGATCACCCGCGCCACATGATCGGCCTGTTCTCGGACTTCGGGAAATGTAGCGCCCATGTTTTCCACCACCGTCTCCACCAGGCGATAAATAAATGGTTCGTGCATCCCAAGATTGCGTCCAAACCGGGAAGCCCGCCTCAAAATCCGACGGACCACATATCCGCGTCCTTCGTTGGAAGGCAAAGCGCCGTCAGTAATCGTGAACGTCAACGCCCGGATATGATCGGCAATCACTCGCATCGGCACCCGGTTCGCTTCGTGATAAGGCTGTTTTGTAATCTCGCTGATGGCTGCAAGGATCGGTGTAAACACATCCGTATCGTAGTTGGATGTGACCCCCTGCAACACGGAAGTCATCCGCTCGAAGCCCAATCCCGTATCGACGTGCTTATCCGGCAACGGGTGAAGTACCCCCTCTGCATCCCGGTTGAATTGAATGAACACCAGATTCCAGAGTTCGGTATAATTCCCACCGTCCAGATCGGGCACCTCCGGTTGGGAATCCGGATCTTCGCCCAGATAGTAGTGAATCTCGGAACAAGGGCCACACGGCCCGGTCTCACCCATTTCCCAGAAATTATCCTCTTTCCCCAGCCGCAAAACCCGATTGCCGGGCAGATCCGTCACCTGGGTCCAGAGTGCTTCGGCCTCCGCATCGGCCTGCAAACCGTCCGCTTCATCTCCTTCAAAAACCGTCACCCACAACCGGCGTTTGTCCACCTTCCAGACATCGGTCAACAGCTCCCACGCCCAGGCAATGGCCTCCTCTTTGAAATAATCGCCAAACGACCAGTTGCCCAGCATCTCAAAAAAGGTGTGGTGCCGCGGGCTAATCCCCACTTCTTCCAGGTCATTGTGTTTGCCCGACACGCGCAAACACTTCTGCGTGTCTGCCGCTCGTGTATACGGACGCCGGCCGCTGCCCAAAAACACGTCTTTAAACTGGTTCATCCCCGCATTGATAAAAAGCAAGGTAGGATCGTCCTGCGGCACCACTGGGGCACTGGGCACACGCGTGTGGGCCTTGCTTTCAAAAAAACGCAAAAAATCTTCCCGAATTTCAGCCGAAGTCTTCATACTTCCATCTCTTTACGGGTATCATCCCGACCCGAAGTCTCCTGTCCAACGCCTGACACCCGGAGTGGAACATACGGATCAAGCGAATTCGTCCGATGCATTCTCCACATCCTCCCCCATTTCCCGCCAAACCTGCTCTATAACTTGCCGGGTGACCGAAGCGTCAAACCCCCGCCGTCCCAAAAATCCAAACATCCGGGACAATGCCTTCTGGCGCTCCAGCCCCCGATACCGATTTTTTCGAGACTGCATCAATTTCAGGGCCATCTCAGCCGCATCCAATTCTGCATAGGCCGCTTCGAGTACCGAGTCGATGACCTCGGCAGGAATGCCACGCCGTTTCAAATCGCGGGCCATCATGAAGCGCCCCTGCGGCCGGTTGCGCAACCGACTTTCCACAAATTTTTCGGCAAACGCCCGGTCATCAATCAAGCCCAGACGCTCCAGATCTGCCACGGTCTGATCCATTGCCTGTTTGCTAAATTCTCGGTCCTGTAACTTCCCCAGAATCTCCTTCCGGGTATAGGCACGACCGCTCAACAGGCGGAATGCGACTTGCTTCGCCTTTTCGGCCTCCGCGTCCACCTGAAACAGCTTGGCCGATTCGGGATGGATCTGGATCATCGGCACCTCCCTTCGGTTGGGCGCAAAAAAACAGAGCAGGTTAAAAATAGGAAAACCTGCCCTGTTATCCAAGCGCAAAATCAAGAGATTGGGGACTTTACACCCTTGAAAGTCCCATGTCAATTTCAGCCATATTGTGAGAAAACGCGTCCGATAGACGGGGCGGTTTACACGCTTTCTTCCGCGACTTCAACAGGCTCCTCCTCCACGCTCTGGTCCGATACGGCCAGCCCATTGACGGGCAACCCCACGGCCTGGCGAACCTCCCGCTCAATCTGGTTGGCCATCTCGGTGTGCTCCCGCAAGAACCGCTTGACATTTTCCCGGCCCTGTCCCAGCCGATCTTCGCCATAGGAGAACCAGGTGCCGCTTTTTTTAATAAACCCGTGCAATTCGGCAATATCGATCAAGCTGCCTTCCCGCGAGATGCCCTCGCCGAACATCAGATCGAACTCGGCTTCTCGGAACGGAGGCGCCATCTTGTTTTTCACCACCCGCACCTTGACCCGATTGCCAACCACGGTTTGACCGTCTTTGATGGACCCGATTCGTCGAATATCCATTCGAACCGAAGCATAAAATGGAAGCGCCCGACCCCCGGTGGTGGTCTCGGGATTGCCAAACATGACCCCGATCTTCATCCGAATCTGGTTGACAAAAATCACACAGGTCTTGGACCGGCTGATCGACCCGGTCAGCTTCCGCAGGGCCTGAGACATCAATCGGGCATGGAGACCCATATGGGAATCGCCCATATCGCCTTCCAGTTCTGCCCGGGGCACCAGGGCTGCCACCGAGTCGAGGACCACCACGTCAAAGGCCCCGCTTCGCACCAGCGTATCGGTAATTTCCAGGGCCTCTTCGCCTGTATCGGGCTGAGCGATGAGCAAATTTTTCAGGTCTATCCCGATTCGTGCGGCCAGTTCCACGTTGAGCGCGTGTTCGGCATCGATAAATGCAGTGGCCCCGCCAGACTTTTGCGCTTCGGCGATGATGTGCAAAACAAGGGTGGTCTTACCCGAACCTTCCGGCCCGTAAACCTCCACAACCCGTCCTCTGGGAACACCGCCTGCCCCCAGCGCCACGTCGAGTGCCAGCGACCCGGTAGGGATCACCTCGGCCACCGGTATTTCGCTGCCATCGCCGCCCAGACGCATAATCGCGCCCTGTCCAAACTGCTTTTCAATTTGTGCAATTGCCTGATCGATTGCCTGCTGTTTGCCATCTGTGGCCTGTTTTGCCATAACGGTTGACTCCTTACATATAAGATTTTTGGATCACGGTGCAATCCTTTGGAGATGCCGAAAAATCGGCGTTTTTACTGCACCGAACAGGTGACGCGTTAATATAGTGAACATCCGTATATTGGTCAAGGCAGAGTTAGAGCCTAAATATTGCAAAAACAAGCATAGATCATTATAAAATATGAAATTATTTTAATCAAAAATTTTGGAAAATATGTGAGAATTTGTGAAGAATTGTTCGACCGTTTCATATCTGGAGATCGGTGAAGATTTCAACGGCGGCGTTCTGGAACGGATCGGATCTTTATCACCCAGCCGGTCCATGTCGTCGACCACCTGCTGCCTCAGCCTCTCTGCGCTCCTATCGACACCCTCCTTTCTCGCAGGATGTCTTGCAAAGAGGATGCCAGGCAGGAAAGCCTGTAAACTCAAGGGATGGTGTAAGAGGGATTGAACACGGTGTTCAATTTGGACTGTGAGGCGTGAACAGAATCCATGCTCCCCCATCAAGACCGCAAGCGTATTCTCAAGCCTACCAGCCATCTCCCTATCGTCCAGAGGATTAGCGATATCAAATGCTTTATCGTCTGCCCTGCAGTGCTTCTGTCATCCTGTTTGCTGAATGGCCTGAATCTTTTGATCGAGACGCTGAAGAAATCGGGAGCGGTCTTTCTTGCCAAAGGTAGATGGACCGCCCGTCATGATGCCCAGGTCACGAAGTTGGGAGCGAAGATCCCGATTGGCAAGGGCTTCACCAATGCTGTCTTTTGTAAAAAAACGCCCACGCGGGCTGAGCACGTGGGCATCTTTTTCTAAACACCGCGCAGAGAGTGGAATGTCTGGAGAGATCACGATGTCATCTTCGGTGATGTGATCAACAATCCAGT
The DNA here is from genome assembly GCA_027296045.1 of bacterium. Classification (GTDB taxonomy): domain Bacteria; phylum Latescibacterota; class UBA2968; order UBA2968; family UBA2968; genus JAPUJS01. The sequence continues at coordinate 12,862 of JAPUJS010000232.1, forward strand.
CGTCGGCTGCGTCGGGATGATCGGGAACGACGATTTGCTCAAGCCAATCCGCATCGGGGATGCGGGTCCAGGTATTGGAGACCAGAATGACTTTGAGGCCATAGCGTTTTGCCACGCGGTAGACTTCCTGCTTGACAGGGCAGGCATCGGCGTCGATGAAGATGTCAGGTAAAATACACGTTCCTCTTTCAACACAGAAGGCCCCAGAGTCACCTCCGAGACCTTCACCAAAAGCCGCGTGACCCTTCCGTATCAGGAGAAAATTAGGCCGTCCGGTAGACACGGCACCGGTTCGAAGGAGCGACCCTCTCCGGCCCCGAATTTACCTTAGCATCGGCCACAGCAAAGGCCCATTCGGCAGCCTGATCTCACCGGTCACAACAAACCCGAAACGCTCATAAAATGAAATGCTGGATTGGCTTGTTGCTTCCAGATAGGCAGGGATCTGTTTCGAATCACATTGAGACAGGACAGGCTCTAAAAGGGCTGTTCCCACACCCCGCCGCTGATGGTCGGGTGACGTCGCAAGGATGGACAAGTACCAATGAGGATACTTTGGCTGCCTGGCCAGAACCCGTCTTACACCAGGAAGAATGCATATGCAGGTTGCCTTTGTACCAGGCCATACAGTCTGATCTCCGGTTTGGCGTGTCACCCCTACTCCAACTTCACCACCACCCGGCCGGTCTGCCCCCCTTGCAAAATCCGCTCAATCTCCGGCTCCAGCTCGTCTAGCGTCACCTCCCGGGCCAGCCCCGCCAACGCATCGAGCTTCCACTCGCCCGCCACCAACTGCCAGATACGCTGCCGCTCTTCAAGGGGAAGGGGCACCGAATCGACACCATACATCGTCACGCCGCGCAAAATGAAGGGCAGCACCGTCGTATGCAGATCAGCCGATGCCGCCAAACCACAAATGGTGACGGCGGCATTCCGCTTGGTCGCTTTCAGCGCGCTGGCGAGCATGTCCCCGCCCACCGGGTCCACCACGCCGGCCCAGCGGCTCTTGAGCAAA
>JAPUJS010000233.1 GCA_027296045.1 bacterium
GACAGCGACAACACCTTTGTCGAAACCTGGTCGGTAGACGCGCGAGGGCATTGAGATGCCCAAACCCAGACTCTTCGCCCCAGGGCCCACCCCCATCCCGCCCCGGGTCCAGGCCGCAATGGCAGGCCCCATTGTCTACCACCGCGGCCCCGACTTCCCGGACCTGCTCCAGGGGGTTGTCCGGGGTCTCAAAGCCACCTTCCCCACCCCACACGACTGCTTCGTCCTGTCCAGTTCGGGGTCGGGCGCAATGGAAGCCGCCCTGGTCAATATTTGTTCTCCAGACGATCCCGTCGTGGTCGTCCAGGCCGGCCAGTTCGGTGCCAAATGGACCGCCCTTTGCAAAGCCTATGGCCTTCCGACAGACATCATCGACCTGCCCTGGGGCAACGCCTTCGATCCAAAAGCGGTTGCCGATCGCGTCCGGCCAGAAACGAGGGCCGTCTTCGTCACACAAAGCGAGACCTCTACCGGTGTGCTGCACGACGTGGAAGCCCTCGGCAAAGAATTGACCAACACCGATGTCCTCCTGGTCGTCGACGGCGTGTCCAGTGTGGTCGCCCACCCCCTCCCCACTGCCGAATGGGGCGTTGACATGGCAGTCACCGCCTCCCAAAAAGGCCTGATGGTCCCTCCCGGTATCGGCATCATCACCGTCAGCCCCAAAGCCTGGGAGGCGGTCGAAAGGGCAAGGCTCCCTCGATTTTATTTCGACCTCAACACCTACAAAGACGCCTTCCAGGAAGGACGCGGACCGGCCACATTGCCCGTCACCCTCCTGAGGGGCTTAAAAATCGCCCTGGACATGATTGCAGAAGAAGGCCTCGAAGCGGTTTGGAACCGACACGCCCGACACGCAGAAGCCGTCCGGCAGGCAACTATTGCCCTGGGCCTGTCTGTATTTGCCGAATCTCCCTCCAACGTGCTCACGGCCATCTCCCTCCCCGAAGCCGTAGACGGCCTGGCCCTGATGGATCGCCTGCGTTCCCATCACGGCATCACCGTCGGAGGCGGCCTGGCCCATTTGAGGGGCCGACTCATCCGCATCTCGAACCTGGGCTACGTCGATGATACCGACATACTGACCGTCCTGTCTGCTCTGGAACAAAGCCTCCGGGCCCTGAAATGGACGTTCCAACCAGGTGCAGGCGTCGGCGCTGCCGAAGGGGTGCTGGGTGCTGAGATTTAATGATCAGAATTAGCGACGGTGGTAGGGGCCCTCACCCCGTCTTTGGATGCCTGAACGGCAGTCCAAAGACATCCCTCTCCCGTGACGGGAGAGGGCTTGGGCTCGGGCCCTGGGAAATTTTTTATACCCAGACACCACACTCACTTAGAAACCCATCATTCATGTCCAAAGTACTCATCAGCGATACTCTTGCAGACGGCTGGCAGGACGTCTTTGACCAGGAACCAGATATCCAGGTCGACATCCACACCGGACTGTCCGAAGACGAATTGTGCGACCTGATCCCCGGCTACGAAGGCCTCATTGTTCGCAGCGCCACCCAGGTCACCCCCAAAATCATCGAAGCCGGATCCAACCTCCGGGTCATCGGCCGGGCGGGCGTGGGAGTAGACAACATCGATCTCGATGAAGCCACCAAACGCGGCATCGTTGTCATGTTTTCTCCCGACGGCAACACCATCTCCACGGCCGAACTCACCGTGGCCATGCTCCTGTCCCTGTCCCGAAACATCCCCCAGGCAACCGCCTCGGTCAAAGCCCAGAAATGGGAACGAAGCCGCTACACGGGGGTCGAACTCCACGACAAAACCCTCGGGCTGATTGGCCTGGGCAGAGTCGGGTTGCAGGTCGCGCAGAGGGCCCGCGCCTTTCAGATGAAACTCCTCGGGATCGATCCGGGCGTCTCGGACGAACGGGCCCGACAATTCGACATCGAGCTCGTCTCCTACGACGAAATTTTCGCAGAAGCCGACTACATCTCCCTCCACACCCCCCTCATCGAAAGCACCCGGAACCTCATCTGCGCCGAAACCCTGGAAAAGTGCAAAGACGGCGTCCGAATCATCAACTGTGCCCGGGGCGGACTGATCGATGAAAAAGACCTGCTCGAAGCCATCGAATCCGGCAAAGTCGCCGGCGCGGCCCTCGACGTCTACGAGACCGAACCCCCGCCTAAAGACCACCCGCTCTTGCGCCGTCCCGAGGTCATCTGCACGCCGCACCTGGGTGCAGCCACCGTAGAGGCCCAGGAAAAAGTCGCCCGCCAGATCGCCGAGTCGGTCCGAGATGCCCTCCTGGACCGCCCCGTTCAAAACGCCATCAACCTGCCCTCGATCGACAGCGCCCATTTTGAAGAAATCAAGCCCTATTTGCTTCTGGCCGAGCGGGTCGGTGCCCTGCACACCCAATTGATGGGCGGCCATTTGCGCCGGATTATCTGCCAGTATCAAGGCGTCATTCGCGAATATGCCACGGCCCCGCTCACCGCAGCTGTGCTCAAAGGCGTGATGGCAGCCACCACCGACGAACCCATCACCCGCGTCAACGCCCGCATGTTTGCCGAACGACGGGGCATCAAGGTCGAAGAAAGCAAGAGCGAACACCAGGACTACAACAACCTCATCACCGTAGTCTGTGAAACCTCCGAAGAAACCACCTCCATCTCGGCCACCGTTTTTGGCAAACGCGACGCCCGCCTCATTCGCCTCGACGACATCGAAGTCAAAGCCAAGCTCGAAGGCCACATGATGGTGCTCAGCAACAAAGATGTGCCGGGCGTGGTGGGTCGCCTGGGCACCCTGCTCTCGGAGGCCAACATCAACATTGCCGACATGGCGCTGGGCCGTAAAGATACAGGCGGCGAAGCCATTATGGTATTCAACATCGATGAGGCTGCCTCCGATGAAATGCTCCATCACATTGCAGAAGAAGACTTCATTCACTGGGTCAAACAGGTAAAATTGTAAGGAGTTCGTTATGTCCGTTCGGATCGTCCTCGGCGCTCAGTGGGGCGACGAAGGCAAAGCCAAAATAGTCGATTATCTCACCGCCGATTCCGACGTGGTCGTACGCTACCAGGGCGGTGCCAACGCCGGGCATACCATCAAAGCCGACGGCCTGGAATTTGTCTTCCACCTCATCCCGGCCGGCATCGTCCATTCCGACAAGACCTGTGTGATTGGCAACGGCGTGGTACTCGATCCCGATGCGTTGTTTGAAGAAATCGAAGACCTGGAATCCAAAGGGATCTCCGTGGAAGGCCGCCTCTTCATCTCTCCCAACACCCACCTCGTGATGCCCTACCACAAACGGCTGGAACAGGCCAACGAGGAAAAAATCGGAGATGCCGCCATTGGAACCACCCTGCGCGGCATCGGCCCGACCTACCAGGATAAAATCAACCGCTCCACAGGCATTCGCGTGGGCGACTTGCTCGACGCCGAAATCCTGCCCAAAAAAATCCGGACGAACCTGCGCGAGAAAAACGAAATCCTGCAAAAAATCTACGGCCAGGAGGGCCTGGACGAAGTACCCATGATCGAGCAATATATGGCCCTTGGGGAACGCCTGGCCCCCTTTATCACAGACACGTCGGTCTATCTGAACGAAGCCATCGACGCCGGCAAAAGCGTGCTCTTCGAAGGCTCCCAGGGCACGCTCCTGGACATCGACCACGGCTCCTATCCCTATGTCACATCGTCCAATACCACCGCCGGCGGTGCTTGCACGGGTTCGGGCATTGGCCCCACCAAAATCGACGAAGTCATCGGCGTGGTCAAAGCCTACACCACCCGCGTGGGCAACGGCCCTTTCCCCACCGAACTGACCGGCGAAATGGGCGACCGCATTCGCGACATCGGTCAAGAATATGGCGCAACCACGGGCCGTCCCCGTCGCTGTGGATGGCTCGACCTGGTCATCGTGCGGATGGCGGTTCGCATCAACGGCCTGTCCTCCATTGCCGTCACCCGCCTGGACATCCTGGATGAACTCGAAGAGTTAAAAATCTGCACCCACTATTTGCGCGACGGCAAACGCGTCGAACACTTCCCCTCCGACCTCAAGGTGCTTTCCGAGTGCGAACCCGTCTACGAAACCCTGCCCGGCTGGCAAACCCCAACCGACCATATCCGCACCTATGCAGACCTGCCCGAAAAAGCCAGGAACTATCTCGACCGCATTACCGAACTCGCCAAAACCCCGATCTCCATTGTCTCTGTGGGTCCAGACCGCGACGAGACCATTCCGGTCGATTAAAAAGACCGGTTCAAACTGTGACCGAGCACACAAAAACCAAAAAGCCCCGAAAATTCGGGGCTTTTTGGATCATTTGAGCAAAAGGCGCGATACCGTCCTGGTGGGCACTCTTTCGCAGTTGTTACCGCATTTACACTATCGTCCACCTGTGAAATTCCTTTAGCAGATTCGCTCCATCACCGCTTTCTTCGATACAGCTTCTCCAGTTCCGCCTCCACCTTCACAATCTCCAAATTCGGTTCTTTCTTTGTAATTCTTTCCACCACCCGTTTAGACCGCAACCTGGCCGGCCACTTTTCCGCACAGGCCACCCGAAGCAGCACCCGACACGCCACCGATGCCGCCTCCCGCAAGTTCGACAGCTTGATTTTGTCGAGCGTATCAAAAGCCGTATGCCCAAACCCCCTGCCCGAAAAAGTCGCCTCCACATCTCCCATACTGGCTGTGGGCACCCCGGCCTCAAAAAACGGGAAGTGATCCGAAAAGGCCGACAGCCTCTGCCCATAGGGCAAGTCGTAGGCCATCTGTTCCCGAGCGCCTTCAAAAAAATCATCCAGCACCGGCCAATGGTGCATCACAATGCCTTTCCGTCCGGCCCCCCCGGCGGCGTCCATATTCAGCATCAACCGAATCTGTCCCATCTCTTCCAGATGCGCCTTCACATATTCCTTTGCCCCAATCAGTCCAATCTCCTCCGTCCCAAAAGCAATAAACCGAATTCCACAACCGATCCGATCGGCCGCATAGGCAGACAACACCCGGGCGGCCTCCAGAATCGCCGCCATTCCCGACACCGGATCGTGCGCCCCCTGAGAAATATCGTGTCCGTCATAATGACACCCAATCACCGCCCATCGATCGGAGTTTCGATTTCCCGGCAACTCGCCCACCACATTCCACGACGTCCGCGTTCTCGTCCGATTCCGGGTCCTCAACTTCAGCCGCACCTTCCCCTTCCGCCGGACCAACCGCAACAAATATTCCCCCCACTCCTTGGAGATCGAAATCCCCGGAATCAACGCCTCCCGATTGTTTGCAATACTCCCGGTTGCCGGACCCAGGCCCTCATAGTGGTTCATAAAAATAAACCCGATACCCCCTCCAAGCGCACTCCGAGCATATTTCTCCGACCGATGCACACTTCGCCCCAACCCCCGCCCCGGAAAACTCGTCGCCATCACAATCTTGCCTCTCAGCTTCCGAACTTCAAAATCCCCCGGCATTCCGTCTTTTACATCAATCAATTCTGCTTCCAATCTTGCCGAAGGACAATAGGGCAATGCAATACAGGGGATTTCGTGCTGGACCGGAGAGACGATCTCCAGAGTCGTCTCTCCCCGCGCCCAAGAAGCGTATTTGTAGGGCTCCATCCGCGCCTTCGACAACCCATATTCCTTATATTTATCCCGGAAAAACGTCGCCGCCTGTCGCTCCCCTGCCGTGCCTCCAAACCGCGACCCAAAATCGTCGCACAAGATCTCCATATTCTCCATTGCTTCCGAAGACGTATGGATATCGCCCACCATTTTTCGGTCCAATTCCAGAAACGGATTCTCAGCCATCTGAATTCTCCTTGTTTCATTCGCGCCTTTAACACAAGTTTATGGGGTCCCTATCATACGCATTTCATCCCCTTTCGACAAAAAGAAAACAGAGGTCCAAACAAAATGCCTACCACCATCACGTTCCTCGGCACCGCTTCCGTCACCCCCGAAGCCGGCCACGACACCGCCAGCTTTCTGATCAACAATCGCATCCTCGTCGACACCGGCTGGTATGCAGCCCTCAAAATGCTCGACTACGGCGTCTCTCCCCTCGACTTGGAATATCTCATCTTCACCCACTGCCACCACGACCATTACATCGGCCTGCCCCAACTCCTGTTTTACCTCCGAATGCGCAAACGCGACCGGCCCAATCGCCCCCCCTTAAAAATCATCGGACCCACCGAAGACGTGCAAAAAGTCGTCGACCGGGCCCGGCACTTCCTGCAAACCGACCGCTTCCCAGACGTAGGACACATCCCCGAAGTCTTCCCCCTCACACCAGGCGAAAGCCTGGAAACCGAAACTTTTCGCCTGGAAACCTGCGCAACAGTCCACGCCGTCCAGGGACTCTGCTACCGGTTCACCGACCAGACCACCGGATCCACCTTCGGCTTCACCGGTGACACGGCCTACCATCCCCCCATCGCAGAACATCTAAAAGGGTGCCCCTTCATCATCCACGAAGCCTCCCACGGGGCCAGCCAACCAGAAAATGCGCAGCAAACCGGCCACGCCAGCGCAACCGAAGCCGCCCGGATCGCCCACCAGGCCGGTGCCGAACAACTGGCCCTGGTCCACATGCGCATCGAAACCGCCGAGGAAGCAGTAAAAGCCGCACAAGAAATCTTCCCAAACACCTTCTGGCCTCAGGACGGACAAAGCCTAAGTATCTGAATTTCAACGAAAATACATTGACGGAATCCCGAAGTTATTTATATTTCAACCATCATAATAAACCTGTGATCAGACCAATATCAGGAGGCACGTGGATGGGTATTGCAGAACCAAGCAAAACCGAAATCCTGCAAAGAGCCAGAGACACCCAGGACCTTTCCGGCGAAGACCTTGCAGGCATCGATTTCTCCGGTGAAAACCTGTCCACAATCGATTTCTCCGGGGCCAACCTCAAAGGCGCCAATCTCAAAAACGCCAACCTCCAAGAAGCCCGACTGCACGAAGCCAACCTCGAAGGTGCCAACCTCAGTGGGGCCAACCTGCGCCGGGCCTACCTGGTGGCCGCCAACCTCCTGTCGGCCAACCTGGAAGGTGCCAACCTGGAAGGCGCTTTCCTCTCCGGAGCCACAATCGGGGGCGCAATCTTCGACAAAACCAATCTGAAAAAAGCCCAATTCGGCGTGGTTGAAGCCGCCTTCCCAAACCCCTCCGGTCGCGCCACCAGTTTTCGAGATGCCGATTTGACCGACGCCGTTTTTAATTCTACAGACCTCAAAGGCGTAGACCTCCGAGGCGCCACCTTGAAAAACACCTACCTCTACGAAGCCAAACTGCGCAACGCCATTGTCGACAAAGAACAGTTTAAAGACGCCATCACAATGGCAGAAACGTATTAATAGAGAAGGAGACAGAATACAGAAGCCCTTCACCGCCTCCCCTCCTGTCTCCTGTCTTTTGAATCCTATGTCTCTCACCGACACCCGCAACCGACCCCTCAAAGACCTCCGCATCTCCGTCACCGATCGGTGTAATTTTCGGTGCCCTTATTGCATGCCGACAGAAATCTTCGGCGAGTCCTACAAATTCCTCCCCCGGGAAGAAATCCTCACCTTCGAAGAGATCAATCGCCTGTCGCGCCTCTTTGTCGAAGCAGGTGTAAACAAAATCCGGGTTACCGGGGGAGAACCCCTTCTGCGCCGCAACCTGGATACCCTCATCGCCCAGCTTTCCCAAATCCCCGACCTCCAGGACCTGACCCTCACCACCAACGGTTATCTCCTGTCCGATCAGGCACAGGCCCTGAAAGACGCCGGCCTTCACCGCATCACCATCAGCCTCGATTCCTTAGACGAAGCCGTTTTCCAACACATGAATGGCCGGGACTATACCCCCGACCGGGTGCTAAAAGCCATCGCCACTGCCGAATCGGTGGGCTTCCACCCCATCAAAATCAACGCCGTCGTACAGCGCGGCATAAACGACCACACCCTGGTCGACCTGGCCCGTCACTTCCACGGCACCGGCCACATCGTTCGCTTTATCGAATATATGGACGTGGGAAACCGCAACGGCTGGAAACTGGATCACGTCGTCTCTGCCGCCGAAATCCTCGACCGCATCCACGCCGAAATGCCCCTGGAACCCGCCGAACCCAACTATCCGGGCGAAGTCGCCCGCCGCCATCGCTACCTCGGCGGTGAGATCGGCATCATCACTTCGGTCACCCAGCCCTTTTGTGGAACCTGCACCCGTGCCCGCCTCTCCACCGACGGCAAACTCTACACCTGCCTTTTTGCGACCCAGGGCACCGACCTCAGAGCCCCCTTGCGACAGGGTGCTACAGACAACGACCTTCGCGCCCAGATCTCTCAGATCTGGA
>JAPUJS010000234.1 GCA_027296045.1 bacterium
TGCCGTCTCCCCCCACAACTATAACAGCACCACCCTGGGGTTGGCTGCCACCGTCCATGCCTGTGCCACGATGCCCAATTTTTTGATCACCGAATACTTTGTCAATTTTGAGGAAAAAGGAAAAGAAATTGCCGATACCCCATTTGTTGCCGAAAATGGGTATATTCATCTGTCCGACAAACCCGGACTGGGCCTGGACATAGATGAAGAAGCCCTGGCGGCAAACCCCTACAAACAAATGCCAGACCGCGCCTTGAGACATCCGGCGGATGAAGGGCCATAAAAACTCGTTCTGAGATCCGGGTTCCGAATTTTGTAACCCAGAACGCGTGATCTGGAACAAAATTCCCCAGAATCGAAGGTGAAAAATCATACTATATCATATAAAATCAATTATTTAAAATATTTATGATAAAGTTGATCAATTTTCATCAGAATTGTGTATCTTAACAAGGTTCTTTTTAGCAAAAAACCATCAACCCATGCAACATCAGGAGGTACATTTTGACGCAGGTTAGAGCCACCAATATTGTCTGGCACGAAGGCCATGTTGGCAGGGATCAGCGAGAAGCCCTGCTCAACCAGAAAGGGGCACTCATCTGGCTAACCGGACTGCCCAGTTCCGGCAAATCGACGGTCGCTTTCACGGTCGAACACGCCCTGGTCGAACGTGGGCGTCTGGCCTATGTGCTCGACGGCGACAACATCCGACACGGCCTGAACAAAAACCTGGGCTTCTCGGCCGAAGACCGTGCAGAAAACATCCGCCGAATCGGCGAGGTAGGCAAACTCTTTGCCGATGCCGGATTTATCACCATGTCCAGTTTTATCAGTCCCTATCGCGAAGATCGAGACGAGGTCCGAGCACTGATGGATGAAGGCGATTTCTTCGAGGTCTTCATCGACACCCCTCTGGCAATCTGTGAAAAACGGGATCCCAAAGGCCTGTACAAAAAAGCCCGCTCCGGAGAAATTTCCAATTTTACGGGGATATCCGACCCCTATGAAATTCCCGAAAATCCCGAACTAATCATCAAAACCGCTGAATGCACGCCACAAGAAGCCGCTTTGCAAATCATCGAGTTGCTCGAAGTCCGGGACAAAATTTCGGCAGTACCCGAATAAGATTCCCCACCACCAAAAGGCATACCTAAAAAAGGGTATGCCTTTTTCTTTTTGGAGTGTATTATGCTGATCGACCTCACCATGCCGATCGCCGACCATTTCCGATGGCCCGTAGATCGACGCCAGAAAGAAAGCGACGCCTTCCAGGTCACCTGGATGGGCTGGACCGTTCACGGATTCACCCACGTAGATGCGCCCCGGCATATGGTTCCGGGCGGTCCAACCACCACCGACCTGCCACTGGATCGCATCGTGGGACGTGCAGCTATTGTAGACCTCACGGGTGTGGCGGCCCAATCCGAAATTTCCGAAGCCCAGATTCGGGAAGCAGGCAAACACATCGAAGCCGGTGACATCGTCCTGCTCAAGACCTGCTGGGACACCGTGGAGTCTGCACAAACGCCCGAATTTTGGACCAACGCCCCCTATCTGAGTCGGGAAGCCTGCAAATGGCTCCTGGCGCAAAACATCAAAGCCGCAGGATTCGACTTCCCGCAAGACTATCCCATTCGCCTGCTGCTGAAAGACGAACGCGCCCCCATTGCTGATTTTGTCTCCCACGACGTCTTGCTTCGATCCGGCGTCAACCTGATCGAATATCTCTGCAACCTGAAATCGGTCACCACCCCCCATACACAACTCTATGCCTTGCCCCTCAAAATTCTGGATTCCGACGGTGCCCCCGCCCGGGTCATTGCGGTTCAGGAGGATGCATCTTGATCTACCGACAACGCTTCAACGCAGGGCCAAACAGGACAAACACTTTCTGAGCGCAACCTGTTTTCACGGAGAACTCTATGTCCGATTCGACTTCCCGCCCCTGGGACGGCAGCATCGTCCGCTACCCCGACCCGGCCATCGAAGTCCTGGACGAACGCTTTGCAAAAATCCGAATCGGCAACGCCGCTGTCGAACGCCTCTGGACCGGTGCCCGCTGGACCGAAGGTCCCGTGTGGTTTGCAGATCATCGGTGTCTGCTTTTCAGCGATATCCCCAACAACCGCATCCTGCGCTTTGACGAAGAAACCAACCAGGTCTCCCTTTTCCGCAAACCCTCCAACAACACCAATGGAAACACCCGCGACCTGCAGGGCCGCCTCATTTCCTGCGAGCACGATACACAACGCGTCACCCGCACCGAACACGATGGATCCATCACCGTTTTGATGGATCAGTTTGACAACAAACCTTTAAACGCCCCCAACGACATCTGCGTCCACCCCGACGGCTCCATCTGGTTCACCGATCCCGGCTACGGTACGCTCTTCCAGTATGAAGGCCACTGGGCCGAACACGAACTCAATCCCAATGTCTATCGCCTCGATCCAGACACCGGCAACGCCACAATCGTCGCGGACGACTTCGGAAAACCCAATGGCATTTGTTTCTCCCCGGATGCTTCCAAACTCTACGTCGTCGACACCGGCGCTTCCCACGACCCGGACTGCCCCAAACACATCCGCGTGTTTGACGTAGACGGAACCCAGCTGAAAAACAGCCGGGAGTTTGTCGACATGTCTCCCGGCACGTCCGACGGGGTCCGCACCGACATCTTCGGCAACCTGTGGGCAAGCGCTTCCGGCGGCCTAGGCCACGACGGCGTCCACTGCTTCTCTCCGGAAGGCGACCGAATCGGCAAAATCCACCTGCCCGAAATCTGCTCCAACCTCTGCTTCGGCGGAAACAAAAAAAACCGGTTGTTTATGACCGGCAGCCAATCGCTCTATGCCGTGTATCTCGAAACCTCTGGTGCACAAACACCATAAATGAGAAACAATCCTGGTCCCCGAAATCGAACGCACCTTTCCGGTTCTAAATGGCTGATCCAGAAGAATCCCCCTCCCGTTTGAGGGGCACCCTCGCCCCCCTGGGCATCTCCTCTTTCCGCAACCTGATGGTCAGCAACACCCTGTGGTGGCAGTCCATGCGGATGGAAGAAATTCTCATCGGCTGGCTGGTCCTCGAACTGACCAATTCGGCGTGGCAGGTTGCCGTTGTCGGCTTCTTTCGCTCCATCCCCTGGCTGATCACGGGCCTCATCGCCGGCCCCCTTGCCAACCGCCTGGGCCGCATCCAACTCAGCCTCATAGCCCAGGGCATCAGCATCCTTGTGGTGGTCACCATCACCCTGCTGCTCTGGACCGACCGACTCGCCCTCTGGCACCTCTGGCTGGGCGTTGGCATTTCCGGCACCTGCTGGTCGCTCAACTGGACCGCCCGTCGCGCCCTCATGCCCGACCTGGTAGGCAAAGCAAGAGTCGTAGATGCAGTCCTGCTCGAAAGCTTTGCCAGCAATATTTCCCGGGTGGTCGGCCCCTTTCTCGGTGGCGCTCTGATCGCCGCCCTGGGTGCCACAGGGTGTTATGCTGCCGTCACAGGGGTTTCCACAGCTTCCTTTTTGATCATGCTCCGGGTCCGATCCCCCAAACCATCCAGGCAGGCATCCAAAGCATCCCCCTGGGCGTTGATGGTCGAGGGGCTGAAATACATGCGCCACAATCAACCCATCCTGGGTGCCCTGCTGATCACGGTGATCATGAACTACCTGGTCTTCCCCCACCAAACCCTCCTGCCCGTTTTCGCCCGAGACGTCTTGGGCCAGGGTCCCGTAGGCCTGGGCATGTTAGGGGCCGGGAGCGGCGTCGGCGCTTTTGTCGGCCTCTACATTGTCAACCGGTTGCGTTCGGTTCTCAGCCGGGGCTGGATCTTCAGTATCGGATCCATCTTCATGGCCCTCATGCTGTTCGCCTTTTCTTTTTCCACCGACTTCCAGTTCTCCATAGCCCTGCTCATCCTGGCCGGACTGGGCCACGCCTGCTTCAGCGTGATGCAAAGCGCCATCGTGCTCACCTCGACCGAAGACCACATGCGTGACCGGGCCATGGGCGCTCTGGTCCTCGCCATTGGCACCGGCCCCATCGGACGCCTCCAGATTGGGCACCTCGCCGAATCCTTCAACGCTCCTGTCGCCCTTTCCTTTCACGCAGCCGCTGCTGCCTGCCTGGTCCTTGTGGCCACCGCAGCACTACCCGGTTTTCGAAAACGTCTGGACTAGCAAGACGTCCAGTTACCGGTCTAAAATGAAACCCAAGACCGCCGGCCTCCTGAAACAAACAGGGCCCTTTTACATCCGTTAACGGCCAACCCTCCCTTTTTTTATTTCTCCCATCATAAATCGTGCCCTCGCAAAGGTTGCATCCACATCCACGGCTCTCTTCAGCGTATCGACCGCCTCCGACCGCCTCCCCTGTGATAGCAGCAAAAACGCAAGATCGACATAAAGGCTTTCCAATCGCCGCGGGGTAAGCAGCGTTGAGACGCCCTGCCTGAGGGCCGTCTGATATGCGACAATCGTTTTTTCCGTGTCTCTGGCATTGTTATAAAGTGTGCCGACATAAAAGTATTTAAACGGCGCCTCTACAAAAAATGGATCGTTGCGATAACTGCTGTCAGGACGGACAATATAAAGCAGATTTGCCCCTCCGGCCTGGACCGTGTGAACGATCTCACCGGGAAGAAATTTGTGCTGGTCAAAACGCGTTGTGCTGAGATAGAAATCTACATGATCCGAAAATTCCACAACCTCGAACAAATCCGGGTCTGCCATATATATCATTTTGGGATTCAAGCTGGTAATACGAATCTTCCGATTGGATGTCCGATCTCCCCAGGTCGCTTCCAAAAATTGGAGCCCCTGCTTGAAACTGTTATGCCAGTAATCCGTATCGTAACGGGCCGAAGCCCGATCCGCACCACCGCCAAAGATCCGGTTAAAATACACATATTGATTGGGATGAAGGCGAACCATTTCCCAAAGCGTCAGGCTTACAAGAATGGCAACGCCGCTCCAGAGGAAGCGGCGGGCACGATTCGAAAGAAGCCGACCGGACAAATCGGTCATGCCAACAGCACCAAGCACGGCAAGCGGTGGAACCACAAACAGGAGGTGACGCAGTCCATCGTAGAGGGGCATCTGTGTAAACGCCGCATAGGCAATCGGGAAGAAAGCCGTGAAAGCCAGTAAAATTCGTGGCAGGTACGCCCGCGCACGAAGCACCCAAATGATATTGCCGACCAACAATCCCAGAAGCACAAACTCGGGCAGTGTCAGCGCCAACCACTTGGGGGCATAATGCCACGGCGTTTCATCGCTGCCAATATAGATCCCTTCAAAAAACGTGTAGTGAACATCCGGAAAAGATGCAAACGTCTGTATGGCCTGCCAGGGCCCATCGAGCGGGTGAATCTGAGCCCAGGGCCAGAACATCAACATGGTAGCATATGCAATCACTAGAATAGGAACCACCTGGAGCACGGCTTTGCGCACATCGGTCGCGGAAAAAGCACGGGTTTGTAGCATCTTCAGGCCGACGAAAAAAAATAGGTATCCGACCAGCAACACGCCCCCGATGCGAATGCCCAGCGTCAACCCGAGGCACAGACCCGTCTGCCAGATCAACCGTCTGGACAGATGCGGCCAAACATCAAAAACCCGGATCAAATAATAAACACTCCAGAGATATCCAACGGCAAACGGAACATCTTTGGGGTTGAAAAAGGCATGGCCGTAATACCGGGGCGTCAGCAACAAAAATAATCCGGCCAGAACGCCTGCCCCCTCGCCGCCCAGATGTGCCCCCAAACGATAGGCCGCAACAACACCCAGGAGCCCTACCAGGGCGTTGAGCAAATGCCGGGCATCAAAAACCTCCAGCGGCAGCACAGCCCCTACCAGGGTGACAAACAGGTCGAAACAGCCGCCGTAGAGCCAGGTATCTTTCGAGGCGAAGACACGTTCATCTTGAAAAAAACTTGTGTACCAATGGAAAATGTCCCGACCATACTGTGCATGGTAGACCTCATCGCTCGTAACTCCGTAATCCAGAAAGGTGGCAAAAATGACCAGCACATAGGCAAACATCAACAGGTAAAAACCCTGCTGCCCGCCTAATCGCAGGCCCGGCTGTCGCTGCCAGACATGTCCGTTTTGATCGTTACGGAGTTCCATACCACCTGTCTTTCACCGGTTTCGTAACCCTGCCTACATCTCCAAAATCGCTTCAATCCCTTCCCCATCCAACCGATCCTCAAACCGCGGCCCATACTTCGACACCACCCGCGACGACACATAAGTAGCCAGCTTAGCGGACTGTTCACCGCTGTATCCATTCGTCGCACCAAACAGATAAGCACCGGCAAAGGAATCGCCCGCTCCATTGGTATCAACCGCCTCAACCTGAAATCCTGGAGCATGAAACAAATCCCCACCGTCTTTCACCCTGGCACCGTCTGCTCCACACGTCACGGCAAATCCCCCAACGCGTCCGGCAAGCGCTTCACAAGCATCCTGGACAGAAGAAGCCCCTGTAAACATCTGTGCCTCGTCGTCATTACAAAACAGCAGATCGACACCCGCATCCACCAGGGCGACCATTCGATCCTTAAAGACATCCACAATAAACGGATCACTCAACGTCAAAGACACACGGGTACCATTGGCCTGTGCCAATTTCTGTGCCACCTGGACCGCTTCAAATCCCAAATCGGCAGCCACCAAATAGCCTTCGATGTAAAGATAGGTACTATCTCCAATGACTGCCTCGTCCAACTGTTCGGGGCCAAAAGTACTGGTGATGCCCAAAAAAGTGTTCATCGTACGATCCGCATCCGGCGTGATCATCACCAAACACTTCCCCGTAATCCCTTCCTCCCGGTTGAATAGATTGGACGCCACACCCGCTGCTTGCAAATCACTCAGATAAAAATCTCCATCTCCATCGTGGGCTACCTTGCAGGCGTAATACGACTTTCCACCACAGTTGGCCACCGAAATCATCGTATTGGCCGCCGACCCCCCCGAAGATCGTTCCAGCGCGTTGTCCGTAAGACTCGCAATCAAATCTTTTTGTCGATCCTCTTCGATCAATGTCATCACGCCCTTCTCAATGCCCTTTTCCTCAAAAAAAGCAGGGTCTACCTGATACTGGATATCCACCAGGGCATTCCCAATCCCATACACATCATACGTTCTGGACATATGGACTACTCCTTGCAATTGGAGATGATTTTCTTATCTTGGACTGCCGATTCGAAGATTAAGAATACAAGAATCCCTATTGCAACGCAAGTCAGGATCGCCTTGAAAAATACCTACGATATGTGTGCATCAGCCGCACCATGATGGTGCTCGGCCAGGCCGCCGGCACCGCCGCTGCGCTCTTTGGTCCGAAGGTCCACGCATTGGATTCAGATATCCTTCGTACCCGGCTCCAAAAAGACGGGGTCGCCCTCGATCTCGAAACCGGCTATCTCGACGCCATGTCCGATCTCACACCCATTGTCAAATCCAGAGGATAATCCACTTTATGGGCATCATCCAGACCTGTCACATTCGCAACCAGACTGTCCTGCTCGACCTGGACTCCGACAAAGAAGAGGAAGAAATCCGAAACTACGAACTCTGGCGTGCGGGTCACTACGACCACAAAGAACCCGACACCCTCGACTGGATCGATACTTTTTTCGAAACAGGCGATACCATTTATGACGTGGGCGCCAATATTGGGCAGTATACCCTCTACGCCGCCAAAAAGCTCAACGGCAATGCCACCTTTCTCGCCTTTGAACCCGAAGCTCTAAACTTCGCCAAGCTGAACAAAAATATCCTTCTGAATGACTTTGGAAACACTATTACCGCCTATCCTCTGGCTGTTTCCGATCGCACTGCAATCGATCACTTTTACTCCAAAGCCTTCAAAACAGGGGCCGCACTTCACGCCCTGGGACGCCCCATCACACAGGGCGAAAAGCCATTTGATCCACAAAATCGACAGGGTGTGATGGCCGTTTCCCTGGACGACCTCACCGGCACTTTTGGCCTGCCCTTTCCCAATCACATCAAAGTCGACGTGGACGGG
>JAPUJS010000235.1 GCA_027296045.1 bacterium
ACAATGGAAACGCGGCAATCTCTACAGAGAATATATCGACTGGTATGAAGACGTCCGGACGGAGGCATAACCTATGGCCCCCCATTCAGGCATCGATGCCGCTACCGGTCCCCACGCCGTGAAAGCCATGCGCGATTATCTCACCAACTTCATTCCCGTGGACAAAACGGTCGGAGACACCGACCGCATCACGCTCTCATTCGACATTTTGACCTGGACCTTTACCCCAAACCAACCGCCCCCCTGCCCCAACCGCCCCATCGGCACCCTCACGATCCAACGTGAGGTCCAGAACGACGGGGTCCACTATCAAATCGACCAGCAAACAACCGTCGGCGGCGGCACCAATCACCTGGAAGCACACATCCTCTGTCAGCCCGATGAACTTAACACCTTAAAATCCTGGGAAATCCTGACCCACTATCAAACTCCTTCGGGAGAAAAAGATCCCCGTCTCACCATGCGGGAAGCCGGACAAAACAACCTGCAAAACCTTCAGATACACAACGGCGATTATCGCCGTGAATACCATCCCCAGAACCCCGTCGTCAGCCAGTGGACCGTGCTCCATTATCTGATGACCCATGGCGCAACATCCACAGCAATCCCCTTCGACCTGCTCCAGGATCTGTCTCTATTCAAACCCAACCAGACCCTTTCCTACGACGGTCAAATTGAAATCTCCGTTCGGGACAACCCACCCCTGGTTCTGAACACCTACGCCCAAACGGGGGTTGGCATCCAACCCATCCACTACCTTCTGGACGGTCAGAGCCG
This sequence comes from bacterium, assembly GCA_027296045.1. Lineage (GTDB taxonomy): Bacteria > Latescibacterota > UBA2968 > UBA2968 > UBA2968 > JAPUJS01. The sequence goes on from JAPUJS010000235.1 coordinate 778, forward strand.
TCCCCATCTCATCACCTTCAGCATCCTGTCCTGGGTGCTGACCAACATGGTTTAAGCAACGGAGACACCATGAAAATCACCGACATCCAGGTCATCCTCTTTCGCGTGCCCCGCCGTCCCTTCCGTCACGGCGAATGGCTGCCCGAAACCACCGTTATCCAGACCCTCATCAAAATCCTCACCGATGAAGGTGCCGAAGGCTACTACTTCGGCGGCAGCGGCCACGGTGACCACGACGGCATGTCGCCCGACAAGCGGGCCATGCTCACCGGTCGCATCAAAAATCTGGTGGTCGGCCACGACCCCTTTGACCGCGAAAAATTCTGGCACTGGATGTGGGTCGCCAAAATCGACGAAAACGTACTCTCCGTCCTCGACCTCACCCTCTGGGACCTCCAGGCCCGTGCTTTTGGCGTTCCGGTCCACAAACTACTCGGGGGCTGCCGCGACAAAGTCAAAGCCTATGCCAGCACCTTCCCCAACATGGGCACCGTCCAGGACTATGCCGACCACGCCGCCGCTTGTAAAGCCGAAGGCTACACCAACTACAAAATTCATCCCTACTACTTTTACGACCCTGTCACCAAAGAATCCGACCCCGGCCGTCCCTCTCACATCGACCAGGACATCGAAGTCTGTCGCGCGGTTCGAAACGCCGTCGGCGACGACATGGTGCTCACCTTCGACCCCTGGGGCACCTACTGCACCTACGAAGAAGCCCTGAAAGTAGGCCGTGCCCTGGAAGACCTCAACTTCTACTGGTATGAACACCCCATGCCCGAATACCGGGTCGGTGCTTACGAAAAACTCACCCGCGAACTCGACATCCCCATCCTCTCCCCCGAAGTCGCCTCCGGCAGCCTTTACACCCGCGCCGACTGGATCCACCGGGGCGCTTCCGACATAAGCCGTATCGACGTCCTCCGGGGCGGCATCACCGGCGTGAAAAAAATGGTCTCCGTCTGCGAAGCCTATGGCCTCAAATGCGAAATCCACATGGCCGGCTTCGCCAACCTCCAGATCCTGGCCGCCACCAGCGAAGACACCTGCGAATACTACGAACGCGGCCTCCTCGCCCCCGGCGTCGACTACGACACCCCCCAGCCCTATCTGGAAGCCATTTGCGATCCAATGGACGAAAACGGCTATGTCCACGTGCCTCAAGAGCCGGGGATGGGCTACAAGATCAACTGGGACTACATCGAAGAAAATAAAATCACAGAATAGAATCTTCAAAATCAAGGAACACGTCCAATGAACGACTCACAACAATGGCTGAACCAGGTTCAGGAAGACATCCTCGAACCCGACCGTCCGATCGTCGACCCGCACCACCACCTCTGGAAACAAAACCCAAACCGAAACCAATACCTGGTCGAAGACCTTTGGCAAGACACCGGCAGCGGCCATCGCGTCGAACAAACCGTTTTCGTCCAGTGCCGGGCCGAACATCTCCAGGACGGCCCGGAAATGATGCGCCCTCTGGGCGAAACACAATTTGTCGTCCAGGCAGCGGCGCAAACAGCAGCAGGGCCAGAAGGCGCGGCCAGAATCAGCGGCATCATCAGCTTTGCCGACCTGATGTTTGGTGCCCGGATCGAAGAAATGCTTCAAGCCCACATCGAAGCCGGACAGGGCCTCTTTCGCGGCATTCGCCACCAGTGCAGTTGGGACGCCAGCCCGGAGGTGAGAAACGCCCGCAACGAGCCCCCGCCCCATCTGTATAGCCAGCCTGCCTTCCGAGAAGGCTTCGCCTGCCTCTCGCCCCTCAACCTCAGCTTTGAGGTCTGGTGCTACCACCCCCAAATCCCGGAAGTCACCGAACTTGCCCGTGCCTTCCCCGACACCACCATCATCCTCAACCACTTCGGCGGCCCCCTGGGCATCGGCCCCTATGCAGGCTACCGGGATGAAGTATTTGCCCAGTGGAAGCAGGCCATTGCAGCCCTCAGCCAGTGTGCCAACGTCATCGCCAAACTCGGAGGCATCGCCATGCCGATCAACGGCTTTGGCTGGGATACTGCCGGACGCCCGGCCACCTCCGACGACATCGTAGGTGCCCACACCCCTTACTACATGCACACCATCGAACAATTCGGTCCCGATCGCTGCATGTTTGAAAGCAACTTCCCCGTTGAAAAAGCATCCGTCTCCTATCATGTTCTGTGGAACGCATTTAAGAAAATGGCCACAAAATTCTCGAATGAAGAAAAAGAAGCTCTCTTTCGTGGCACAGCCATTCGTGCCTACCGTTTGGACCCGATATCCTGAAGCGCAAACTCACACATGGCCATCCAGATTCTCACCATAACCGACCACGAGTATGACTCCTACTACTTCATCAAAACCCTGTAGAAAGATCCCCCATGAATAAAATCCGCATCGGCCTTATTGGTATTGGCAACTTCTGTTCCAATTATCACATCCCCAGATTCCTCCGCAGACCTGACGTCGAAGTCACCGCCGTCTGCGACATCTCTCAGGAACGGTTGGACAACCGAAACGAAGGCCTGAAAAACGCCCGAGAATACACCGACTATCGCGACCTCTTAGATCCAGATCTCGTAGATGGCGTGCATATAAGTACGCCCAATGGTTTCCACTTTGAACAGTGCAAACTGGCCCTGGAACGCAACATCCCGGTGATGGTCGACAAACCCATCACCAGGACCGTCGCCCATGTGGAAGAACTCGTCGGGCTCAGCAAATCCAACAACTGTGTGCTGATGACCGCCTTCACCCGACATTTCATGGCCAGCGCCGTTCATGTGCGTCAAAAAATCGCCTCGGGAGAAACAGGCCCCGTACAAATGATCTCCGCCATCCAGCGCCGACACGGCGGAAACCGACCCGACCTCAACGGTGGCATGCTCCTCGGTCGTTCGGTCCACATCACGAACATCATTCCCTGGCTCACCCGCAAAGAAATCACAGGTGTCGAAGGCCAGGTCGAATACGGCGACAACGGTTATGAAACCTTCGTCGACGTCCGTCTCGAACTGGAAGGGGGTACACACGCTCGCCTGCTCTGCATCAAAGAAACCGACGCCTATCAGGATGAAGTCTCCGTCTTCAGCGCCAAACAGAGCTTTCGCCTCGAGCGGGAAACCCTGTAT
>JAPUJS010000236.1 GCA_027296045.1 bacterium
TTTTTTATTGACGATCTGGATCGCTGTCAGCCGGATCGGGTTGCCCAGGTGTTGGAGACGGTCAAGCTGTTTATGGATCGGCCAGGGTGTGTGTTTGTTGTCGGGATGGATATCGAGATTGTGGAAAAGGCGGTGAAAGCAGAATACCAGTTGATCGAGGGGTTTGACGAACACGCCTATATGGACAAACTGGTCCAATTGCAGTTTAATTTGCCTGCGCTTCGTCCCGAGCACATTCAGGAGTTCATTCGAGACGAACTTATTGACGGTCGGGCCGAAGAAAGTCCTATTTTACGATATCTGGAAGATGTATCGGAGGCCGTTGAGGCCAATCCCCGGACGGTGAAGCGGTTTATCAATACCTTTGCCATCCAACGCAGCCTGGCCGAGACCCAGGGGCTTCTGGGGGCCGGCGGGATGGATGAGGATCTTTTGGCCAAGTGGATTATCCTCTCTTTTTCTTTTGAAAAGTTTGCCGATCGCACCATTCAACGGCCCCTTTTGATTGCCGAGCTTCAAGAAGCCATTCGAAAACAGGAAGAGGTGGCGGAAGGGGAAAATTTGGAGCAGCTTTATCCGCCGCATCTGCGGGAATTTCTGGAAGACGAACGGTTGGTTAATCTTTTGAAACGGGGCAAGTTCTTTCCGTCAAATGAAGAGGAGATTCTGGTTTATACCCACCTGAGCGCCTCGACCCAATCCCGGCGGGCGGTTCAGGAAGAACCCGAATTGGGCGAAGCCGAGGGCACCGAGGGCATGATTCGGGTGACGCGCGGGAAGTTTTTGATGGGAGATGTGAACCGGACGGTGTCGTTGGAGGGATTTGAGATTGATATTTATCCGGTGACCAATCGCCAATACAAACGTTTTCTGGATGCCATCAGCTATGCCCATGTGCCCGAACACTGGCGGGATGGCACCTATCCGGCCGAGCGAGCGGACCATCCGGTTGTGAATGCCAATGTCCAGGATGCGGAAGCCTATGCATCCTGGTTGGGCAAGCGATTGCCGACCGAAGAGGAATGGGAAAAAGCCGCTCGCGGGCCAAATGGACGGATCTATCCTTGGGGTAATGCGTTTAATCAATTTAACTGCAATAGTCGAGATCTGGGCCTGCGCAGCACAACGGAAGTCACCCAGTTTCCCAATGGGGCAAGCCAGTATGGGTGTTATGATATGGCCGGGAATGCCTGGGAATGGACCGCCAGCAATGTGTTTCCAGACAACGCCGAGGCCAAGGTGATTCGAGGGGGGAGTTGGGCAAATTCTCGACAGGAAGTGCGCACGACAAACCGGGCGTATGAACGGCCGGAACGGCGCCGGAGAGATGTGGGTTTTCGGTGTGCCCGGAATGTGGTATCCAAAGGGGAGTGAGCGGGTGTCTGGTATAGGCAGATGGTTGAAGTGGGTGTTGGGTATGGGCGGGTTGATCGGATGTGTCTGGATTGAATCCGCCATTTCTCAATACGAGGGCGATATCCCTCCCCAGCCCGGGGATGCTGCTGCCGGTCGTCGGCTTTTTCGGAATCGGGATTGGACTGCCACCGGACTCACCTGTATTCATTGCCATGCCGATTTTAATGAAAAAAAGACCCCGGATGGATACATCCGTCCGGGGTATTCTCTGTTTAATTCCGGATATCGAACCGAACTTCATACCTGGAACGGGGAAATCCTGGGTTCACTCCGGGAGGCTACTTCGATCTGTATGATCCGGTGGATGACGCCGCGGGTGGAGGGGGCAACTGAAGGAGAAGCACCCGAGAAACACCACCTCCGTCAAATTATGGCATATTTGAGATCCGATGAACTGGTTCAGGAAAAGAAGGCCAGGCCCGTCGAGCCCATGTGGGCCAAGGATTTGCCAAGCGATCGGCTGCTGAAAGTGGGAGAGGCCAATTTGGGGCAACGGGTTTTTAGAAGATCCTGTATCCACTGCCATTTGGACGATGGGAGCGGTCCGGGACCCTCGTTGATACGAAATGGGTATAGTCGCTACCAGATTGCCAAAAAAATAAGGGGCAAAGATAATCCAGGTCTGAACGGGCTTGTGATGCCGCCTTTTACCCGAGACAGATTGTCCGATCGGGAATTAATCAATGTGTCGTCTTATATTTTTCAAAAGTGAAATCATGATTTTCTAAACCTGAATGCCGGAGCCGTGTGGATTTGTCCTGTCCGGCTTTTTTTATCCTCTTGACAAAGACGTCTTTGTTCTCTTTTTTTCAGGCACTAGCCGGGTTCTGCCTTTGTTTATGAGAGGATGCTTGAATGATTTGGTGGCAGACCATAGTACTGGCCGTTTATACCATCGCGTTGGCCTTGCTGATGATCTTCAGTTTGCACCGGCATTTGATGGTATACCTTTATTATAAGGGGGAAAATCGGCGTCCCCGGCCCATACGTCGATTTGATCGGTTGCCCCAAGTTACCGTCCAGTTGCCCGTGTACAATGAGATGTATGTGGTTGAGAGGCTGATTCGATCGGTCGCTGCACTGGATTATCCCAGAGACCTTCTGGAAATCCAGGTGCTGGATGATTCCACCGATGAGACGACAGCGATTGCTCGCGCCTGTGTGTCTGAACTTCAGGCCCAAGGACTGGACATCCAGTTTCTTCACCGGGAGGATCGCAATGGCTACAAGGCCGGGGCCCTTGAAGAGGGGCTGAAGGTCGCAAAGGGTGAATTTGTTGCCGTTTTTGACGCCGATTTTGTGATACCTCCAGATTTTTTGAAACAGACCGTACATCATTTTACCGATCAGGGTGTGGGGATGGTGCAGGTGCGCTGGGGCCATCTCAACCGGGATTATTCTCTCCTGACCCGGGTGCAGGCCATTTATTTAGACGGCCATTTTGTGATGGAGCACGGTGCGAGAAGTCGCAACGGGATGTTTTTTAATTTTAACGGGACGGCCGGCCTCTGGCGGAAGTCGTGCATTGAGGCCGTGGGGGGGTGGGAACACGATACGTTGACCGAAGATCTGGACTTAAGCTATCGGGCACAACTGGCCGGATGGCGTTTTGTTTATTTGCAAGATGTGGTCGCTCCTGCCGAAGTGCCTGTTGAAGTGAATGCGTGGAAGGCTCAGCAATTCCGGTGGGCAAAGGGGTCTGTGGAGACCGCCCGGAAATTGCTTCTACGGGTGTTGAAGAGTCCACTGCCCTGGCGAATCAAGGGAGAAGCAGCCCTTCATTTGACGACCAATTTTGCCTATTTATTGATGGCTGTGGTTTCCATACTCATCTTTCCGGCGATTTTATCCCGCCAGAATTTGGGCTGGTATCGGATTTTTCTGATCGATTTGCCCCTGTTTTTGGGGGCAACAGGGGTGGTGTCCCGGTATTATATCTGTGCGCAAAAGGAAATTTATCCGGATTGGAAGACCCAGATCAAATACATTCCCTTTGTGCTGGCTTTGGGCATGGGGATTTCGTTGAACAACGCCAGTGGGGTGTTGCAGGCTCTGGTGGGCTATCAAACCCCTTTTAACCGTACACCAAAATATCAGGTTGTAAAATCGGCAGATAGCTGGAAAGAGAAAAGATATAAATTGAAAAAGAATATGGGAGCTCTGTTTGAAATCAGCGTTGGGATCTATTTTTTGGTCACGATTGTTTTTTCCATGAACTACGGGATCTGGTTTCCCATCCCATTTATGATTCTCTTTTGCTTCGGTTTTCTCTATGTCGGCGTGATGTCGCTGCTCCAGGAATGGTTTGAACGTCCGTCGGCCACACCTGAAGCGGAAACGGTTGCAGCAGATTAGTTTATCCTTTGTGATTTTTGTCACAGATAAAGATTTGGCAATTTTTTCAAAGCAAACAAAAGCCCTCTTGAAACCCGAAAGCCCGGCGGTGACACCGCCGGGCTTTTTTCGTAATGGACAATAATTAAGGAACAAATGAAGGTTCCTTGTTTATTTCTCTGTTCATTTCCGGGAACTTCGGTAGCAGTTTGACCGTCCATCCTAGAGTGGTGGATAAGTGAAAAGCTTTATTCTTGTCTATCTTCCAGTTTCTGCTATATTTAGTTTTTATTTGAGGTCCCTCCGGAGTGTGATGCATAATGAATCGTCCCGATACTCTCCTAACCAACCGGTATGTCCTGGCATATGGGGCGGCGCTTCTTTTGCATCTGCTTTTGTTTTTGTTTCAGAAACCTTTGAGTGACCTTTTGCTGAAGCCAAAGGTTTTTCCGGTGACCGAGATTACGGAAAAGCCCTTGGCTTTTGAGTTTGTGGATGTGCCAGAACAAAATCCTGTGGAAATCGCGCCCGAGACCCCGCTGGTGTCAGATCAGAATGCCAGGGCAAGGGATGAAAATATGGAAGATCTTCCGGAAGGGTACCTGGCCTATTCCGAGGGGATGGTTCGGGCAAGGGAAGACTTTCAGCTTCGGGAAAAACAGGAAGAGAGCCAGGGTCAGCACTCGGGAGAAACGGTTTCAAACCGGCTTTTGGAAGCGATTCAGCAGGCAATGGGAGCAATCGATTTTTCATCGACGCTACAAGAGCAGCAAAATGCGACAGAGCAAGAACGGGAAGAGGCGGTCTACGGAAAGCCCGCCATTCCCAAAACGGCCCTGCCGATGGACCATCGCAGTTCAAGTGCATTGGACCGGGGCGGGTTGCAACTGAGTACCTACGCCTGGAATTTTGCCCCTTATCTGGCCTACTTAAAACGTCATATTGAGAATCACATTTTCCCCCCTGCGGCATTTTCCCCCCTGGGGATTATTGATGGGGAAACAGTGGTTCGGTTTAAGATTTATCGAGATGGCACATTAAAGGATCTTGAAATGTTGGGGTTTGAGGGAAGCCCACGTTTGCGGGACACCAGTGTGCGGGCCATTGAGCTTTCGGCAGACTTCAAGGCACTTCCCCGAGATTTTCCGGAACCCTTTCTGGAAGTGACCGGAACGTTCGAATACCTCATTTTTCGCAGGAGTCAATAGCCATGATGTGGGAGATGTTTGGGCAGGGCGGCATTATCATGTATCCCCTGACTCTTTGCTCGGTGGTGGCCCTGGCCCTTGCGCTGGAGCGAGGTTTTAGTCTGAGAAGAAATCGTGTCATTCGGCCCGAAATTGTCAGTGTGATTGAAAACATCCAGGGTCCCGAAGATGTGGGACTGGCCCTTTCCGTCTGTCGGCAATATGAGGGGCCTTTTGCCAATGTGATGTCGGCCGGACTGGACAACCGGTCCCTTCCATTGGAAGAGATTCGGGAAAGTATTTTGGACCAGGGCCGACAGGAAATGGGGGGGTTGCAGAAAGGGCTCGTGGTGCTGGAAACCGTTGCAAGTATTTCCCCACTTCTGGGGTTGTTGGGCACGGTGTTGGGGATGATGAAGGTCTTCCGGGAAATTTCCGAAGTGGGGGTGGGACAAGGGAATCTGCTTGCAGGCGGCATTGCCGAGGCTATTTTGACCACCGCAGCCGGGCTTTTTATTGCCATTCCGGCCCTGGTTTTATATAACTTCTATAGCAGCAAGGCAGACGGGTTGATCCTGGAGATCGAAAAATATTCCAATACCCTGCTTAAAAAGCTGCGAGGGTTTCAAGATGACCGGGAGGAAGGCTAATGCGATTCCAGCAAGCGCCTCGCAGAAGACCTACTGTGAATATCACGTCCTTGATTGACGTCCTTTTTTTGCTGCTTACGTTTTTTCTGATCACCACCAGCTTTACCGAGCAGTCGGCCCTGAAAGTGGAATTGCCGTCGATGCAACACAGCGACAGGGTCCGGCAAGAAAAGCGGTTTGTGCTCGATGTGGATGCACAGGGCAATATGCATTACGATGGCCAAGCTGTTACCCGAGAGGCTTTGCGGACGGCCTTGATCGCTGTTGTACAAGAGGTGGAGGCCAGCGGTGGGTTGATCTTTCGGGCAGATAAGTCGTTGTCTTATGGCGAGGTGATGGGGCTTTTGGACCTGATTCGGGGAACCGGCATCCGGCGTGTATCGAATGCAACAACAGAAAGCGGAAAGTAAATCGTCTCGCTCTTGCCCGTTGTGCCTACCCTTGTGAGACCTTGTCTCCTTAAATCGGGAGGTTCCTGTTTTCAAGTCTTCCAAAACAGCCGCCTGGCGGGTGAATGTTTGTTGAATATCCTGTTGGATTTTATTATGATATTAGGCATGGTTCAAAGCGGCAGGTAACAGGGTAACACTGGAAAATCTGCCTTATTTTGATGTTTGCAGGATGTTTTGGAGGAACAATGGCGCTTCCATTCTCGTCTAAACACAGGATTGTGACCGATCTGGACCTTGTTTTCCGGTTTCGTCAGGGGGATCCTGAAGCCTTTTCAGAACTGGTTCGGCGGTATTATGAAAGGCTTTACAATTCGGTCTACGCGCTGGTTGGAGGCCGGGATGACGCAGATGATTTGACCCAGGAAGTATTTTTAAAAGCCTATCGATCTTTAGGTAAATTTCGGGGCA
>JAPUJS010000237.1 GCA_027296045.1 bacterium
TCTGGCCGAACCGATTGAAAAAATGAGGGCATAACTTTGAGGAATCCGGGCGCCCACAACGACCTCGATCTACGACTGTAGAACCGATGCAAGATTTGGTCAAAGACATTTTCGACTTGGACACGTGCTGGATGAAATAAAAAAATCGATATGTGAGGACCATTCGAAATCGGGATCGGTCCAATGCGCGGCCAGAAACGGCTCACCGGAGTGTTTCAGCCTCCGGGAACTGGCGGATTACCTTTGAAGAAGCAGAAGGATATTTAGATTTTCTTCATTTGGAGGACTATCACTAATGACTGATAAACCCGTAGAGATCGGTATGAAACCATCTCATCCGGGGAGCTTCATCCGTACAGAAATCGTAGAGGAACTGGGTTTGAGCATTGCCAAGGCCGCCGAAATATTGGACGTACGGAGGGCAACCGTCTCCGACCTGCTAAACGAAAAGGCGGCGCTTTCTGCGGAAATGGCTCTACGGATTGAAAAAGCCTTTGGCGTGAGTATGGACATGCTATTACGCATGCAAGCATGGTTTGATGCCTTCGAGATGCGTGAAAAGGCCGGAGAGATAGACGTTGAACGATATGTTCCTACCTAACCGTCCAATGATTTTCCACTCACGGAGTAAATTCATGGCTAAGTCAGGAGCAACGACGATTCAAACAGAAATTCCTATCAGCCTGGCTTCTCAGGCTCAAAAACTGGTCGAAGCCGGTTGGTTTCGTAACCTCGACGAACTCTTCCTGGATGCACTGCGGCGGTTTCTGGAGTCCCATCGTGAAGAATGGATGGAAGATTTCATCCGCGTGATCGATGCCTGCAAGCGCAGGATCAGAGCCTACGATGCATAACCTTCAGAGGTACTTATGAACAAAAGAAAACAAAAACGCCTTGAAGCCAGCGGCTGGAAAGTTGGCAGCGTTGACGAGTTTCTGAATCTCACACCTGAAGAACTGGCTTATGTTGAATTGAAGATCAAACTGGCCGAAAGCCTGAGCAGGTGCCGAAAGGAGAAACGTCTGACGCAGGTCCAACTGGCTCGGCGGCTCCATTCCAGTCAGTCACGAGTTGCCAAGCTGGAGGCAGGAGATCCTTCCGTATCGCTGGATCTGCTCATTCGATCTCACCTTGCCCTGGGAGCCACTTCGACTGATTTAGCCCACATCATTGGTGGCCCTGGTGTTAAATGATGTCAGCTTGCCTGTGATTGCCTTATCGCCGAGGTGACTACGCTGCGCCAGGGTGGATGTAATCTGGTTTTTTTTCCTATCTTCTTATTATCTTCTCACGGGAAAGAAGGCCTTCGATCCATCCCGGAATTTCGTGACTGATGTTGAGAAGTGGGTGTAAGATGTCCAGACCCTGAGCCCGCGTGGAAAGTGTACTGACAGCCCGCACTTTATGGTATATACTGGGAACAGCTTGCCGACCACCCCCAATTTACGATTCATCATGCACCATCCTCATACCGGACTTGCTCCCGGATTCCCCGGTCACAAGGTTGGGGAAATAAGTTTAGGGCCAGCGGCTCTGTTTAAGAACCGCTGCGGGATGTCTGATTTTGTGCTTTAATTGGTATAAGGAATCCCCAGGCGCTTTTTTGTGCTACGAATAAAGCACTTGCATTTTTATGGGTTATAAATATATTTCCATAGTCATAAAATTATGGTCATAATTTAACCATGAGGCTAAATATCATGAAGACGATACAAGCTGCAAAATTCAAGGCGCAGTGCCTGGCTCTGCTGGATGAGGTCGCCCAGACCCATGAAGCCCTGACCATCACCAAACATGGCAGGCCTGTTGCGAAACTGGTGCCTTTCGACTCTGAAAAAGACAACCCCGACGCACAACTCAAGCATCTTGCCACATTTGTCGGTGATATTCTTTCTCCTATCGATGACGAATGGGAAGCGACAAAAGAGTGATCCTGCTCGACACACATATCTGGTTCTACTTGATCAATGATGGACCTGAAAAACTGTCGGCTGAAGCAAATCAAGCCATTCGAGAGAACGACTTCCTCGGCGTCAGCGTGATCTCCTGCTGGGAAATCGCTATGCTGGTTGCGAAAAACCGGCTCCGGTTCAGCATTGATGTGCAGGACTGGATTACCCGGGCCTTACAGTACAAAGGAATAAAGCTCATTGACCTGACGCCGGAGATCGCTGTTCTGGCAACCAGATTGCCCGGCGCATTCCACAAAGATCCTGCCGACAGGCTCATTGTCGCTTCATGTTTGAAACTCGGTGCGCCCCTCGTTACCCTCGACCGTGCCATCAGGGACTGGGACCATATTCAAACGGTTTCCTGACCTCTTTGCGCCTCAATTTGGAATCATACTACCCAAATTTAGACAAAAGGGATGTTAACTTTCTACTGTGGTCATTCTTGAAGAAGAAATTGACAGAATTCATCGAGACATTGCGAATGAGATCTGCGGGAGCCCTGATGGCCTGTCGAAGGATGAGCTTGAGTTAAAGAGAAGGGCCGGCTGGAGATTGATGTGCATCAGGAAGAGACAGATCGGGTTGGTGAGACGGTTTTTGAGGGGTCTCGCAGCTTTGTGGTGGTGGCCATCACAGACAGTGGCGTGGGGATACCGGAGGAGAACTTGCCGCGGATTTTCGAACCCTTTTACACGACAAAACCGGCAGGTGAGGGCACTGGGTTGGGCCTGGACATCTGCCGCCGGATTGTGGAGCGGCACAGCGGCCAGATCACGGTGCAGAGCGTGCCGGGCAATACCACGGTCACCGTCTGGCTCCCGACGTCTTATTCTCAATGATACGGCGCATATCGCTATCGTAATCGGTGATATAACAGCTTCATTCAGCCAGGGGAACCGACTCAATTTTGGATAACTCGTCTTTCATCTGCTGTTCAACATACCACAAATCATATGCTTGCTGCATGCGCAACCAGAGCCTCGGCCCGTTTCCTGCAAACTTACCAATCCTGAGTGCCATCTCAATTGTGATTGGATGCGTACAGGCCAAAACGCGATGTAACTGCTGTCGAGAAATACCCAGCCGCCGTGCAGCTTCACTAACGGATAGTCCGAGGGCTGGAAGCACATCTTCACGCAGGACCTCACCTGGATGAACCGGTGGGCGTTTCAAAGGACGTTGGACGAAATACTCAGCCATGACTCTGCCTCAATGATATTGTTCAAGATCGACCCGCAGCGCCTCACCTGTTACCCACTCAAAAGTAATACACCATGGGCCGTTGACGTGGATACTGTAACGTTTGGGTGTCCCGTGAAGGCCGTGAAAATTGAACCCCGGCACGCTCAAATCTGTCAATGACTCTGCTTGATCCAGAACTTGCAGGCGTCGAAGACAACGTGATTGCAGATCCTGCCGTACCCGACGGCTACGACCTCGCTCAAACAGCTCCGCAAGCCCCTTGTGCCTGAAGCTAGTAATCATATGTAAAAAATGTAACATTTTTTGTTACAGTGTCAACAACTTTGTTACAGCCAATATGATAATGAAATCACAATACAAAATCCCTCTATTCCTGCTGATCCTCTTCTCGTTAGTGCAAGCGAGCGCACAGGTTTCTGATATCTGGTTTGAGCAACTCTCTATGGAGGAGGGGCTCTCGTATGCCAGCGCGACCCAATCCCAACAAGCGTAGCCCGAAGATAGTGATGAAACCGTCGATTTCAATAATTTCCTCGGGTTCATCCGGTTTTTTCGAAACCAGCAATAGACAACGGAAATCAGCACCCCTCGCGTTCCACGTCAAACGTTCGGGTCCGAGAGAAAACCGTTTCCGACCCCTCATAAGCGGTCACCTCGTTGGACACATAGAACCGTTCTCCATCGCTCCACATCCGACTTTTTGTTTCGACACGGGTCTCCCACGTCCCCCGTTTAAATACTGTCGTCCATTCACACTGCGCCTCTGCCGAAAGCGGATCAGCCTCTTGAATTGTCCAGGTGTCTAAAGCCGACAGTTCGGTCTCCAACCCATTGTCAAACCGAATCCTTCCACTGTCCGTGCCCACCCGAATCTCCGACTGTCCTGTCAATATATCCTGCGCATACGTCCGTTCCCTTCCGCCTTCCCGAAGCGTCTCAACCTTCAGTTCGGGCGCACCTTCCGGTATCTCAAAGGCCGGGATGTCTGATTCTTCAACCGCTGCCCGCACCGGCAAATTCAGTGTCCCGCCCAAGAGGTGCACGGTGACCGGCTCGGGCGAGGGCCATGCTTCGGGCCAGTAGGTCTCCGAGAGGGCCACACGCAATCGATTGCCAGAAGCAATCCGGCACCCCACGGCATTCAGCCTCACCGTCACTTCATACTGCTCGCCGGGTTCCAATGGCACCGCCTTCTGATGCCCATGTCGGTGTGTCAGGTTCAGCAATCCCCAGCTCAGTCGAGTGGATGCCCCTGAAGGAAACACTTCGCACAGCCGAACGGCCAGCAGGGCGTTGGGCCGATCCACGGAAAGCTCTACCGTCACTTCCGGGAATCCCAGCACATCCAGCGGATCGTTCAATGGCCTGGAAGTAAACGTCAAAGACCGTCCATCTTCTGCCCGCTGATCCGGTGGAAACTCCCCGGGTACGCCGTAGGAACACCAGTTTCCTGCATCTTTGCCCACATTCTGCTTGCTCTGAAAAATCAGGGACAGGGAGCTGTCCCCGCCCTCGTCCAGAACCCCCATGCCGTGGGCCGCCTGCTGAAAGCCATATGCCTGTCCTGAAATTTGAGAACTCGGCCACGACTTTTCAGTAATCCATCGCCCCGGCCAGGATTCATGAGATACATCGGGCAACTTGCTTTCCTGCATCCACACCCGCAACATCGGTTCATCCATAATCCCCGTCTCAATGCCCTTCAGCCACCGGTCCCACCAGCGCAGACACTCCTGGAGAAACCCGATTGCCGGTCCGGGTGATGCGCGCTCCGGAAAATCGTGTGCCCACGGCCCAATCAGCCCTTTCTTGGGACAGGAAAGCCCTTCAAGCAGTCGTGGAATCGCATTGGTATAAGCATCCGCCCATCCGCCAACCGCATAGACCGGACAGGTAATGGCAGAAAAGTCTTCACAAACCGATCCCTGTTCCCAATACCCATCGCGCAACTGGTGAGAAAGCCAGGTTTCAATAAAAGGCGGCGACTGCTCCAGCCGTTCCAACCACATCTCGCGCCAGGCATCGCCGACATGGCGGGGATCGGGAGGCCGTGCATTAAATAACAACATCGTCGAGGCCCAGTAGAGCATCTTTGAGGCCAGCACACACCCGCCCATATAGTGTACATCGTCTGCATAGCGGTCGTCCGTCGAACACAGAGAAATCACGGCCTTCAGTTCCGGAGGGCGATGCGCAGCGATCTGCAAACCGTTAAACCCGCCCCAGGATTTGCCGTATAAACCCACAGCACCCGTTGACCAGGGCTGTTTTGCAATCCAGGCCAGAACCTCCAGTGCATCTTCCTGTTCCAAAGGCAGGTATTCGTCGTACAGCACCCCATCCGAATCGCCGCTTCCGCGGATATCCACCCGCATCGAAGCATATCCATGGCCTGCAAAATAAGGATGGTGCACAGAATCCCGCACCGCCGTAAAGTCGTTTTTTCGATACGGCAGATATTCCAGAACAGCCGGCACCGGATCGTCCTCCGCATCTTCCGGCAACCAGATCCGTGCGGCCAGACGCGTGCCATCGGACAGGGGAATCCATGTATGTTCGATTTCTCGCACCGTACGAGGAAAATGCGTTCTGTTTTTCATAACCCCAACCTCCTACGACGGTCGGTAAACCTGTGTTTTCCCACTTGTCAATTCTTCCATCAATTCGTCATACCGGTCACGATCTACCGGGATGGACACCACTTCTTTCCGGATTCCCGAAAGCACGATCCCATTGATCACCTCCAGTGCCCAGCGAGCCGATCTCCCGGTCGTAATGGGTTCCCCGCCATCTGAAATCGCAGAAATAAAACTCTCCATAAGCGAAGGCCGCTCCGAATCCACCGCCACATCCTCCCAGGAAATCTCGTTTTGCCCGGCAGTCCTTCCGTCTCCTCCGGCAATAAATTGCCTCATCGGCATATCGTAGCGGCCCAGTCGAAACGTATCCGGCACCTGGGAGTTCGCATTCTTTTCATCCTGATATATCACCGTACCCTTATCACCGGAAATCTGGCGATAATTCAACCGGCGGTCGCAAATGCTCAATTGCAAATTGCACACGGCCCCCGAGGCAAAGCGCACGTTCGCAATAGCCGTATCCTCAATTTCCGCCCGATGCCCCCAATTTGAAATCATCGCCGACACTTCCACCGGCTCGCCTATCATCCAGCACAGCAGATCGATATCGTGGCTGGTCTGATTCATCAACACACCACCCCCGGCATGCTCCCAGGTACATCGCCAGATATCCCGGTCATAATACGCTTCGGCACGCGCCTCCAGCCACTGCCACAACACCCGGTAGATATCGCCCAGTTCGCCTGCATCGATCAATCGCTTCAATGCCCGGTTGCCTGGAAAGGTCCGATAGTTATGCCCCACCGCCAGCTTCAACCCCCTGCTTTCAGCCGCATCAATCATCCGGTCTGCCTGCGACACCGTCATCGCAACCGGTTTCTCCACAAAGGTGTGCAGTCCTGCCTCCAGGCAGTGGAGACCCATAGGTGCGTGGAGGAAATGGGGCGTTGCAATCACCACCGCATCCAGATCCTCTCCCGAAACCATCTCCCGAAAATCAGTCCATGGCTTCACATCCAGTTTCTCCGACACCTCTTTTAACAAATCTTCTTTCAAATCGGCCACAGCGACCAGTTCTGCCCCTTCCATCTCTGCAAGGGTCTGCGCGTGGCGGCCTCCAATACCATTCAAACCCACAACGCCAATCTTTACCATGTCAAACCTCCTCTATGCCAGGCCATCAGATCCCCCTTTGCTGCACTCGTTCTACCTGCCAGAATTTTCGCGCCCCATAATACTCCCCTTCCTCTCGAAAGGGCAAAACTGTATCCCCAACGTTCCGGGAATAGATCAGCATATCCATCCATTTTTTTCCCACTCGAAGCCGATCT
>JAPUJS010000238.1 GCA_027296045.1 bacterium
CCGCGACGAACAGCCCCAAAACCGGGTGCTTCTAAACGCCTACTGGATCGACCGATATCCGGTGACCAACCGGGACTATAAAGCCTTTGTAGACGCAACAGACCACCGCGCCCCTCCGCATTGGAAATCGGGAAACCATACGTTCGCCCGTGATCTTCACCCGGTGACCAATGTCAACTGGGAAGACGCCGCCACCTATGCTCGATGGTCCGGCAAACGCCTGCTCACCGAAGCCGAATGGGAAAAGGCGGCTCGCGGCACAGTGGGACAGAATTATCCCTGGGGGGATACATTCCGCAAGGACAATGTGAATTCGTCCAACGACTATGAAGGTACAACCCCGATCAATCAGTTTCCCGAAGGCGCC
The DNA here is from genome assembly GCA_027296045.1 of bacterium. Classification (GTDB taxonomy): domain Bacteria; phylum Latescibacterota; class UBA2968; order UBA2968; family UBA2968; genus JAPUJS01. Next base: position 368 of record JAPUJS010000238.1, read on the forward strand.
AGCCCCTACGGAGTGATGGACATGTGCGGAAACGTCCAGGAATGGTGTACAGACTGGTATTATGACGATATGTACACAACCTCCGCCCTCGATAATCCAACGGGCCCTCAGGGCGGCCAATACCGCGTTTGTCGGGGCGGCTTCTACGCCGAAAACAAGGCGGGTGTCCGCTGCTCTGCCCGACACTTTGCACCGCCCAGCACGATGCAAGACCACATTGGATTTCGATGTGCCGTCAGCCCCGGAGAAAAGATCGAACCGCTTCCTGCAAAACAGTCTTCCAAAAAGCCCAAAAAAGCCCAAAAAAAGAAGGTGGAAATCTCCGCCGACACAGACCTGTGGGATATCGTGGCCGATTACCCGGAAAACGTCGCCAAGGTGGCCCGAACGTTGCTCGTTGAAGCAAAGGATCAAGCCCGTGAAGAGGGTGAAGACTCAGATGGGTTGTCGGCAGCCGACAAGCTGGCCGTCTTCATGATCGCTCTGGGGCAAAACCGATCGGCCGAGATCATGAAATACCTCAACGACCACGAAATCGAACGCATCTCCCAGGCCATTACCGAACAGCAGATTGTCCCTCGCAGCCAGGAAAAGGCCGTTCTCGAAGAGATGAAACAGTTCCTGGTGGCCGGCGATTATGTCTCCCGAGGCGGCATCGACTTTGCCCGTGGCACCCTGGAAAAAGCCCTGGGTCCCCGGAAAGCACAGGCGCTTCTGGATCGGGTAACCAGCACCACCGCAAGCGGATTTTATATGCTGCGGAACGTCGCGCCCGAACAGATCATCCCTTTTATTTCCAAGGAACATCCGCAAACTATTGCCCTAATTTTGTCTCAACTCGACACCAAACAGGCCGCCATGGTGCTCAGCGGATTGCACGAAGAGATGCGGTCCGACATTGCCTATCGCATTTCCCAGATGGAAACCATCTCGCCTCAGGTTCTGCGAGAACTGGAAGATACGCTTGCCCATGAACTCCGGACAATTCTCACCGGCCAGATCACCCAGATCGGTGGCCCCAAAGCCGTGGCCGAGATCCTCGGGCAGACCGATCCCGAAATCGAAAAAGCGGTCATGAAAGACATCAAACAACAAGACGCTGAAAGCGCCAATGCAGTCAGCAAGGCGCGTTCCGAAGCCCAGAACAACCCGAACACCGACGCTTGATCCAGGAGATCGGATATGCCAGACAAATCAAAACCCGAGGAACGCCCCGAAGCCATTCTAATTGCCAAAGACGATCCCAAATCTCGGGACCTCGCCGTGGCCCGGGTTAAAGAGATCGGATTTTCCAATGTCGACGTGGCCGAAAACGGCAAACAAGCCCTCGACCTGATCGAAAAAGGGACGTACCAGCTCATCATCACCAACTGGATGATGCCCGAATTGAACGGCATCGAACTGGTACAAACCCTCAGAGGACAGAAAAAGTACGAGCGCCTGCCCGTCCTGATGGTCTCTACCAAAAACATCCGGGAGGAAGTGGCCGACGCCTTTCGGGCAGGCGTCACCGAATATCTGCTCAAACCCTTCAGCGCCAGGGATTTTGACAACAGGGTCAAACAACTGGTCGGCAGACCGCATCCCCTGGACAGATCCTACAAGGGGCAGATCAACAAACTCCCCGACAAACTCGGCCAGTGGGAAATCGACCTCATCAAAAAACACGCAGCCCGTCCTGTCATCACCTACGATTTTCGGCACCCCCAGCGGGTGTCCAAAGACCAGCAGCGCACCCTGGAAAACCTGCACTCCAACTATGCCCGAATGCTGGCCTCCTCTTTTTCCACTATGCAGCGATCCGTGGTCGATGTAGATATTGCCTTTGTCGATCAAACCACCTACGCCGAATTCATTATGTCCCTGTCCAATCCCTCCTGTTCCTATACCTACATCATCGAGCCCTTAGGCGGACCGGCCATCCTCGACTATTCCCTGCCCGTGGCCTATGCCTTCATCGACCGCCAGATGGGCGGAACCGGAGGAAATCCCCCCTCCAAAGCCCGCCCCCTCACCAGTATTGAGCGCAACGTGATGGGCAAAGTGGTCACCCGCTCTCTGGCCGACCTGGAAGCCACCTGGGAGCCTCTGCTCAAGATCCAGGTTTCCGATGCTGAGTTAGAGACCAACCCCGAATTCATGCAGGTAGCTGCCCCATCCGACACGGTCGTGCTCATCGCTTTCGAAGTCAATAGCCAGCACGCCTCCGGCCTGGTGAATCTGTGTTACCCCTACTTCACCCTCGAACCAGTGATGGCCTATCTGAATGTGCAAACCTGGGCCTCTCGGGACCGCCGAAAACGGACCGACACAGGACCAGCCGATCGGCTTGCCGCCCTGGACCGCCTCCACACCCCGGTGCAGGCCATCCTGGCCGGAGGCGATGTCCGATTAAACGACCTGATTGACCTGGATGTGGGAGACGTGCTCGTACTTGACGCCCCCATTGACAAACCCGCCACTGTTTTTGTGGGCGAACGCCCCAAGTTCCTGGGACGTCCCACAAAAGTAGGCAACAAAAACGCCGTCCAGCTCACCGAATACATTGTTAAAGCCGACGAAGCCAACCACATGAACAACGTGCAAAAAACCGAAACAGGACAACTCTGATCCGGAGGATCCCCCATGGCCGAATCCACAGCCGATTTCACGCCCCCCAACGTATCCGACGCCACCTGGGCAAACCTGTCCGACGTCAACCAGAGCGTCGAACTGGTCCTGGGCACCACCACCGTTCCTTTCAGCACCGCTTCGTTCTGGAGCGAAGGCAGCCTGATCGAACTGAACAAGCTTGCGGGCGAGAACATCGACGTCCTGGTCAACGGCAAACTCTGCTTCCGAGGCCAGATCGTCACCGTTGCCGAAAACTTCGGGGTACGCATCACCGAAATTGTACAAGAACCCTAGGCAACTTCCAGTAGAAAAAGGGCATCCTGAAACAGTGATCGGGATGCCCTTTTTTACTTGCCAAATCTTCGTAAATTTCATATTGAATCCCCCTGGCCAACCTCTCTTCTTGCAGGATTAGTTGAAGCAGCTTTCACGCTACGCTTCATGAAAACCATTGCAGTGGACAAGATCTGGTTTCCGGATGAAAGCCATTTTGTACACGGATGGTAAAGACGGGTTGGACCGATCACGAAAGCGACACAACGCACAACATCTATTGAGAGCGACTTGTCAAGTAGTATAGATATCACCATGAGGAGAAGCTATGGGTGCCATTCATCGGGGTCTTCTGACGGTTGTCCTGGTTGTTATCAGTCTTGCCCTTGTCATCGGCATTCCCCTTGTCATCGGCTGGATCTTGACCCTTTTTCTTCCTTTCTCCCTGTTCGAAGGCACCCTGCTGGGTATGATCGCCAGCCTGGTAACCGGGATGATCTGGTACAACATTCTCCGTTTCGATCCATCTTCAGAGGTTGAGGAAGAGGAGAACGATTCTGAAGGCGAGATTCTTGAGTCTCGGTTCTGGAGGACGAATGCGGAGAGAACGTGGGAGAACTGGTTCCGGTACATGATTGCGAACTCGGTTTATGAGGACCTGCTCGATTCACCCCGTTGGGTGGAGGAAACCAGTGAAGAGCAACTTCAAGAACTGTCCATTCATCTGGCGGATGCAGCCCTTAGTATATTGAAGACGAAATCACCCCGGGCCACGCAGTTGAGAGTAAGCAAGGGGAGATTGAAGCACGAGATGGTCAAAATAGGACAACCGCCGTATGAGGATAGCATCTTGAATGCGGGAGTCGCAGCAGTGAATGTCGTATTGGCACCTATGGAAGCGGTGTTGAAGAGAATCGTCAGGGAGCAGTTGTGGGACGAGCCAGCGGGCATAAACTGAGGAGTGTCGGACTGCCGCCTAACCCCTTGCTGGAGCCGATCCGCTGACGCGTGTTCACAAAGCCAAGGGCGTTACACGCAAGGCCAGATACCATTTAGCGAATGCATCTCTACCTAAGCGGAGCCAGAAACCTGCCAGAATAGTTGTGAGATTTTATAGCCTGTGAATGAAGAAGAACCCCCAAGAAAACCCTTAATAAAAACAGAAAAAAAACGCCTCTAAAGAAACTACGGCAGCCTAAAAACGAACCTCCGGAGGCATATATTGCATTCGGAGGCTGGGGTGATCTGGCATCCTGAGGGCGAGTAGCCCGGCTCATCAGCCGGAGGCTCTGGCTAAACGAGATAGACGACATTTAACCGAGCGCAGCATTCAGAAAACGATTCAAAGAACAGGAAAAAAGGCATGCATATCAAAGCATGTGACAATGCATACACTGCGCCACAGTTTTGCCACACACCTGTTGGAAGATGGCACAGATCTGCGCTACATCCAGGGATTGCTTGGCCACCATC
>JAPUJS010000239.1 GCA_027296045.1 bacterium
AAACCCAACGAACTGAAACTGGAAATGCCCTACATCCAGCACGCCATCGATTGTACCCGAAAAGCATATGGCCTGGACCGGGTGGAAGAAGTGCCCTTCCCCGGCGAATCCAACCTCACCTACGAGGATATTCAAAACAACCTGCCGACCATCCGCAGCATCCCCCTTTGGGATCGCCGCCCCCTGCTCGACACCTATAGCCAGCTCCAGGAAATCCGCACCTACTATCGGTTTAGCGGCGTGGACGTAGACCGATACGAAGTCAACGGCGAATATCGCCAGGTCATGCTGGCCGCCCGAGAATTCTCCCGTGCCCAACTCGCCGTGCAAAGCGACACCTGGGTGAATCGCCACCTGGTCTACACCCACGGGTATGGCCTGGTCATCAGCCCGTCCAACCAGATCGTCGGCGAAGGCTTGCCCTCCTTTTTTATCCAAGACATTCCGCCCACTTCATCGGTCAACATGACGGTTAACCGACCGGAAATCTACTACGGTGAGGGGATGAGAGACTATGTAGTGGCCCACTCCAAAACCCAGGAATTCGACTACCCACAAGGCGATGAAAACGTCTACACAACCTACGAGGGCAAAGGCGGTGTTCCCATCAACTCCTTTTCCCGCCGCCTGGCCTTCGCCCTCCGATTTGGCGACCCCTACCTGCTGTTCACCGACAACCTCACCTCCCAAAGCCGTATCCTTTTCGACCGGCACATCGGCCGCCGTTTTGGCGAAGAAGGACCGCGCCGCTTTCTCAAACTCGCCCCCTTCTTAAAATTCGACAGCGATCCGTACGTGGCCCTGGTCGAAGGTCGGATTATCTGGATTCAAGATGCCTACACCGTCACCAATATGTTCCCCTATGCCGAACCCTATGGCCGCCCCTACGTCCGGGAAATGAATTATATCCGGAACAGTGTCAAAGTGATTATGGACGCCTATGACGGTTCGGTCACCTTCTATGCCTGGGACACCCAGGACCCCCTGATCCGTGCCTATATGGCCATTTTCCCAGACCTGTTTCAATCTGCCGAAGCCATCTCTCCGGCCCTTCGCGCCCACCTTCGATATCCCATCGACCTGTTTGAAATCCAGGCCAAACTCTACAATATCTATCACATGACCACCCCCCAGGTCTTTTACGGCCGGGAAGATGCCTGGGAAATACCAACCGAATACTACGGCATCTCCGATCGCCCCCTGAAGATGACCCCTTACTATTTGATGGCCAAACTCCCGGATGCCGACCGCGAAGAATACATCCTGATGTTGCCGGCCACCCCCCACGACAAACCCAACATGATCGGCTGGCTTTTTGCCCGGTGCGATAGTCCCCATTATGGCCAGCTGCAAGTCTACAAACTCCCAAAAGAAAAGCTCATCTACGGCCCGATGCTGGTCGAACGTCGAATCAGCCAGGACACCGAGGTCTCCCGCGAAATCACCCTCTGGGACCAGCGCGGTTCCCACGTCATCCGGGGCAATCTGCTGGTCATTCCCATCGAAGAATCCTTTATCTATGTCGAACCCCTCTACCTCCGTGCCTCCCAAAGCGGAATGCCCGAGCTCAAACGCGTCCTGGTCCTTCACGGCGAAACCCTTGCAATGGGCGTCAACCTGGAAGACGCCCTTCGCCAGTTATTTCAAAGTGCTACATTGGCAAAAAAACCGTCCGCCAAACCCGGCAAAAGGATCGACCTGAAAACCCTCGCTCAGGAGGCTTTGAGACAATTTGAAGAAGCCCAGGAATGGCTCCAGTCGGGCAAGTTTTTGGAATACGGACAGGCCATCGACCAGCTCAAATCTACCCTGACCCAAATGACCCGGCAGAAAGAAAAAACCAATGGCCCATAACTCCAGGTGGGCCGACCTGTTGACCGAACAGCGCAACCCGGCCAGCCAACAGATCGATGCGGTTTCCACCCTGGACGCCTTAAAGATCATCAACCGGGAAGACCAGGCCGTCCCTCAGGCTGTGGCAAAGGTCCTGGACGAGGTTGCCCGGGCCGTCGATATCATTGTCGACGCCTTTCAACAAGGCGGCCGGCTTTTTTATGTCGGTGCCGGAACCAGCGGCCGCCTGGGCGTCCTGGACGCCGCCGAATGTCCGCCCACCTTCGGAAGCCATCCCGAACAGGTTCAAGGCATCATTGCAGGCGGCAGCCCCGCCCTGGTGAGATCCCAGGAGGGTGCAGAAGATCGCCCCGAAGACGGCGCTGTGGCCCTTCAGGAGAAATTGTGTACGGCAAAGGACGTGGTGATGGGTATTGCAGCAAGCGGTGTGACCCCGTTCGTCCTGGGTGCTTTGCGCGAAGCCAGGTCTATCGGTTGTGCTGTGCTTTTCTTTTCCTGCAATCCCTCCGCCGCACAACAGGTCGATGCCGATGTCCGAATGGTCCCCGTCGTGGGCCCCGAGGTCATTGCCGGGTCCACGCGAATGAAGGCCGGAACGGCCACCAAGCTAATTCTAAACATGATCACGACCACCGCGATGATCCAGATGGGCAAGGTCTATGAAAACCTGATGGTCGACCTCACCCCCTCTTGCGAGAAACTCCAGGATCGCGCCGAACGCATTTTGACCGCCTTCACCGGATTGGACCAACCGGGATGTCGCAAAGCCCTGCTTGCTGCCGACCATGACCTGAAAACGGCGGTTGTCATGACAAAACGGGCGGTTTCAAAAGAAACCGCCCGCCGATTGTTGAAAAAAAATGGGAATATTGTCAGAAAAGCCCTGGAGGCCTAATCCTTGCTGTAAAACGATTTTACCAGACTGTCCAGGTGGGCTTTCGGATTTAAAACGGCTTCTACACCAATCTGAAACACCATTTCTCCCAGCAGTTTCAGCCCGTGCCCATAATCGTCGAATTTTTCGTGACACAGTTCCAACACCGAAACCCCTTTCTCATCGGCCTCTTCCGCAAGCATTTCCAGGGCCTCCGGCTCAAACTGCAGGTCAATCCCATAATCCTCCTGAAACTTTCTGCGAAAGGATTCGGTCCCTCGATGCAGCAATAATTTCTGCAATTCAGCTTCGGGATTTTCGACTACCTCGCGGGTCACGGTAAGCGCCTTGATTTCTGTGGAAGGAAGGGTTTTCTCAAACTTCAACAGGGCCCGCTCGCACACACTGACCAGACTTCGCGCCCCGGTCTGCTCCAGTGCCGCCTGCTCGGACAGAAGGTGCAGGGCTTCGTCTTCAAATTCAAGTATAATCCCGTAGGCCAGAAAATCCCGTTTCTTTCCCAAAATGACCGAACTGTTCTCGCTCTTTAAGATTGCGTACAAATCGTCCACCGTCAGCGGATCTAGCACGGCAGTCACGGGCAATCGGCCCACAAATTCCGACTCAAATCCAAACGCGATCAAATCTTCCGACCTCACCTGTTTTAAATAGGCCATCCGGTCCACTTCCTGGTCCTGTATCCGGTCAGAACCGGTCTTAAAGCCCACCCCGCTCTGATTCAAACGGCGCTTGATCAGATCTTCCATTCCGCCAAAAGCACCGCTGACAATAAACAGAATATTTCGGGTATTGATCTTTTTTGACTCCATCTTTCCGGAGCGCTGAAACTGCATCATCGATTCCATCTGCGATGCCAGGTCGTGGGGCGACTTCAAGTCCACCTCGGTCTCTTCCATCAGCTTCAACAAATTTCGCTGGACCCCGGTTCGGGACACATCGGGGCCGACCATATTGGTGGAGGAAGCGATTTTATCGACCTCGTCGATATATACAATCCCATACTGGGCTTTTTCAATACTCCCGTCGGCTTCCCGAACCAACTCCCGGATCAAATCTTCAACGTCACCGCCCACATACCCTGTTTCGCTGAACTTGGTTGCATCCCCCTTCACAAACGGCACCCCGATCCGATCAGCGATGAGCTTGACCAGAAACGTCTTGCCCACGCCGGTCGGGCCGATTAAAAGAATATTGTTCTTGATATGGCCTACAATCTTTCCGGTCGGATCCGGATTTTCGTAGTCCAGCTTCATCCGATTGTAGTGCGTGCAAATCTTGGTTGCCAACACCTCTTTGGCCCCACTCTGCTTGACCACATATTCGTTGAGATAGGCCTCGAGTTCTTCCGGCTTCAAATCGAACTGAATGATTTCTTCTTCGGGTTCCTCTGTCTTGGGCCCTTCCTGAATTCCGGACGCCTCGCTTTGAGGGATCACCACTTCGGCCCCGTATTTGTTTTCGATAAATTCCTTCAAATCTTTCTGCAAATCTGCCGGATTAAACGGCTTCTGCTCAGACATAAACGCAATTCACCCTTTCTATTCTGTGCATTTTACCTTAGAATTTGTAAACGAGAAGCAACAACTCCAGGTTGTTAAGAATATAAGAATACCAGGTCGTCGAACGATTGTCAAGACTCCCGCACTCGAACAACAGTACCTGATTCTGGAAGACCTGACCAGCGAGAACTAACCTGAGATGAACCTGAGCCCCTTCACACTCAAACGCCTTGTAGACGAACTTGCACCCCATCTGGAGAACGCCCTCGTCCAGGACGTCTTTCTCATTGCGCCCCACCACCTGTACCTGGACCTGGAGGACCGCCACCTCCTGCTTTCGGCTGCCCCGTCCCAAAGCCGGGTCGTCTTTGCCACGCCTTCCGAACAGGCCGAACGCGTACGGATTCCCTGGGCAGACCGGTTTCTGCTGAAAGCCCGCATCACATCTCTCACCCAGGTGCCGGGAGAACGCATCCTGGAACTGACCCTCGTTAAAAAAGACCGCCTGGGCGGCCGGTCGGAAAGTCGCCTGATCTGTGAGCTGATTGGCCGCTACAGCAATATCATCCTGACCGATCACAAAAAAATCCTCGGTGCCCTCCGACAGGTCAGCGGGCGCGTGAACCGAACCCGTCAAATTCTTCCCGGCAAACCCTATCGGCCCCCCCCTGCGCTCGACCGCATAGAAGTCAGCCAGGTCACCCCCGAAATGCTGTCTCAATTCCTGAGCAATCCCGATCGATCCCCGGCCGAAAACCTGATGCTGCACGTCGCCGGTTTGGACCTGCTTGCCGCAAAGGAGTTGCTCCACCGATCTGGCCTTGCAACACCCACCCCCTCTCCAACCGACCCGACCCGCCTCTTGACGGAACTTCAAAACCTGTTTGCAGACCCCCCCTTTGTCCGGGGCGCCCTGGGCGTACCCCGTCCAAACGGAAATGGACAGGAACTGAGTGTTTTATCCCTCACCCATATCCCGGAAGATCGTCAGCGTGTCTTCCCCAGCCTCTGTGAGGCGATCGAAACCCTGGTCCAGGAAGAACAGGTCTACCAGCGTCAAAGCAGCCAGCTCAAAGAGGTTGAAAAAAACCTTCAGAACCAGCTCTCCTCGCTGGAGAAAAAAATCGAGCGCATTCAATCGGACCTCAAAGAGACCGAACGGGCCGACGAGCACGAAAAATTTGGCAACCTCCTGATGGCCAATATTCCCAACATCCCTCCGGGTGCCGATTCGATCACCCTGCCAGACCTGTTCGACCCCGGAGGACCGGATGTGACCATTTCGCTCAACATACATAAAAGCCCGGTAGAAAACGGGCAATACTATCTCAAACGCGTGCGAAAAGCCCGAAAAGCGGCCCCCATTCTGGAACGCCGTCTGGAGGTGGCAAAACAAAAATGGGAAACCTTTCAGGCCTACCTGAACCGCTTCGAAAACCTGGGAGAAACAGACCTTAAAACCTTCCAGACCGAACTGGAAGAAGCCGGTCTGATCCGCCCCAAACAGAAACAACGGGGCCGATCCAAACAGAAACGCCGGGCGGCAGACGTCCACCCCAGACGCTACCGAACAAGCGACGGCTGGCTGGTCCTGGTGGGCAGAAACAATCGTGAAAATGATCGCCTCACCAAAAGCGCCGCCCGACAAGATATCTTTCTCCACGCCCAGGGATGTCCTGGCTCCCACGTCATTCTCAAACGTGGTGACAAGCAGGACAGACCCTCCCGACACGCCCTCAAAGAAGCCGCAGGCCTCGCGGCCTATTGGAGCAAAGCCCGGGGGGCCAAACGGGTGTCGGTGAACTACACCGAAGTTCGATATGTACATAAACCCAGGGGCGCGCCCCCGGGACTGGTCACCATCAAAAACGAAAAGAGCCTCATGGTCGAACCCTGCGAGATCCGGCGGGCCGACGAAACCGAAGGTTCACCCGCTTCAACATCCTCAAACACCCCGATCGGGTCACAGATTTGATCAAAAAATATCGAAGCCCGGGAGAACAGCCCCGGGCTTCTGCAAAAAGCTCGTGAACACCTCCAACTTTGGAACATGCGCTAGAAGTGCTCAAAATATACAATCCGCAATTCCCGATCCGGATTGGGATTGCGTTGCCCGTTCCGGAAAATATTCTTCACATCAAATTCCATCGTAAACTGTCCCGAAATCGCCCACCGAACCCCCGCGTTCATAAACCCTCTTCCAGACCCCAGCGAATTGTCTTCGTTATCGTTCAAAGCAAAGTCGTATTCCAAAAGCAACACAAAATCCTTCCCAAATTGCTTATCCACCCCAATAAATCCGGATAGATCCTGGTCCTCGTCTCCGTTTTCCAGGCTTCGATTCAAGCCTCCGTGCAAACCGCCCTGACCCAGGGGAGAATTGAAATTTTTACTGAAGACACCATAAATCCCCTTGGACTTGCTGGTATATCGACTCAACGTCTCATCGTAAGCGCCATACCCCTGCGAGGTATACCCAATCGCGACTGCCGGGATGGAATAATCCTCCTCCACAATTCGCACTTTGGCCGCAAATTCGGGCTTGGGATTCCACTGGACCGTACGGTTGCCCAACAGATCCTGTCCCCCAAAAGAGACCCCCACCATCACCCGGTCAAACAGCCCCACCGAAATACGACCCAGGATTCCATTTCCATCATAAAATCGAAAATCCAGATCAAAACTGCCCCGGGGCAAAAGCCCCGCCGTTGGGGTCTCGATCAATTGCCGGGGCTCCAATTCCTGCTGTGCAAAAACCGGTCCGGCAACCGATACAACTGCCATCCAAACAATCCACAATCGCTTCATAGCGTTAACGTCCCCCTGTTATCGTAAAAGAACGCGAAGTTATGCCGACGTCTTCCAACTGGATCAAAATCGTCCCTTCGGGCAACAGATCACCCGCCCTATCTGCCCACTCAATCAGGCAAATGCCCTCTCCGTAGAAATAATCGTCACACCCCAGAGCATACAGCTCGTCGGGATCGCCCAAACGGTATAAATCGAAATGGTAAACCGGCAATGGGGCTTCCTCTTTGCCCACACCCGTATACTCATGGATCAAAATAAACGTGGGACTGGTCACAGCGCCGGACACACCCAAACCGGCGCAAATCCCCTGGACCAGGCAGGTTTTGCCACTGCCCAGACTGCCAATCAGGCCCACGCAGTCGCCCGGGCGCAAACGACCGGCCAGTTCTCTGCCCAGTGCCTGGGTTTCCTCGGGGGCGTGTGTCACCCGGGTTGTTGTATTTGCCATTTAGAAAAAAGAAGGAGGACGGGAATCGGGGAGAAAAATCGGGGAATGGAGATACCGCTTCAACAGAGCCAGATTCCAAAAGGGGTTGGAATCTGACCGAACCCTGCGTTGGTGGCCAGCAAAGCGCCCACAGATTGGGTACGGTTGGCGGGAGTCCTGCTGCTAATAACGATCACTTTCCGTTCAACACAGCAACCGGTAAGATCATCTCCTCCATCGATATACCACCGTGTTGAAAACTATTGGCATATTTGGCCTGATATTCGTTAAAATTCGTCGGATAGACAAAATAATAATCTTCTTTGCACAAAATATAATGGGTTCCCATACCCAGACTCGGCAACCTATAGGCTTCCGGATCGGACACATGGACAGCGTGCCGTTGATCGCACCGGAGGTTTTTGCCGTATTTAAACCGCAAACTGGTCGAAGTATCCCGGTTGCCGTGCGCCAACGAAGCCCGACCGGCCATCACACACCCGTGATCGGTGGTCAATACCACCGTCGAGTCGGTCTCTGCGAGTTTTCGCAGCATATCAAAAAGGGCCGAGTGTGAAAACCACGAACGGGTCAAAGACCGATACGCAGACTCGTCGGGTGCCATCTCCTGCAAAATCTCGGACTCGGATCGACCGTGGGTCAAAATGTCCAGAAAATTGAACACCACTGACATCAGAGGAAACGATCGGTAGGAATGCACTCTTTTGACCAACCGGTTTCCTTCTGCAATATCGAGCACCTTCACATACCGGGTTTCCAGCTTCAATGTGGGATCGATTTCTTCGAGCTGGCGATCCAGAAGTTGATGTTCATGCCGGTTCCGGCTGCCTTCCTCGTCCCGTGCACTCTTCCACTCCTCCGGATAGAGCTTTGCAATATCAGTGCTAAACAAACCGCTGAAGATGGCATTCCGGGAATACGGAGTCGCCGTTGGCAAAATCGAATAATAGTGGTACTGATCGACATTAAAAATATCGGACAACACCGGCAAAATGGCAAGCCAGTGATCCAGACGCATACAGTCGACCACAACCAAAAAGACCTGGCGGCCCTCCTGAAGCTTGGGAATAACAAACTCCGACACAATATCTACCGACAACAGCGGAGAATCCTCTTCCTCGTGTACCCACCGGGCGTAGTTTTGTTCCACATATTTTCCAAACTCCAGATTGCAGGCGCGTTTTAAATCATCGTGCATCTGCCGCAAGCCCGGATCAAAGAACCGGTCCAATTGCAAATCCCATTCCGACAGCCGGACGTGTAAATCAATCCAATTTTCCCAGGAAGTCGCCTCTGTCAGGGCCCCGCGCAGCCGGTTGGATGCCGCCACATAGTCCAGCCCCATCCGGTCTTTCAAAATCTGCCGGGCATCCAGAAGCTTTTTGCAGGCCAACAGAATCTGGCTCGGGTTCACCGGTTTGGTCAAATAATCGTCGATCCGCTGCCCGATGGCCTCTTCCATCAACCGTTCTTCTTCGTTTTTGGTGATCATAATCACCGGAATATCCGGCTTGATATCCTTGATAATTGCAAGGGTCGACAGCCCGTCGCGACCGGCCATCATTTCATCCAGCAAAACAATGTCAAATCCCTCTTTCTGAATCTGGGAAATCGCATCGTCTCCGTTGGTCACAGGAGTGACCTGATACCCGCGATCGTTCAAGAAAATCTGGTGGGGCTTCAACAGATCGATCTCATCGTCGGCCCACAAAATTTTCTTCTTCTCCGCTGGAGCTGCCACAAAAACTCCTTTTTGGTTAAGCCTGCTGCGTCTCTTCTATGTCTTTACAAAGGGAAGGGTAACCAGAAAGGTCGTGCCCTCACCCGGCGTACTTTCTTTTACAACAATCTTGCCATTGTGATACTCTTCAACAATCCGCTTCACAAATGCCAACCCCAACCCCCAACCCCGTTTCTTTGTGCTATATCCGGGTAAAAAAACCTGTTTCACCAGATGCGGCGGAATGCCTTTGCCATTGTCCATCACCAGAATATCCACCCTGTCTTCATGAAGTTCGCTGGAAATTTCGATCCGACCGTCCTTTTCCTCCATCGCGTCTGCCGCATTTTTAAACAGATTTTCAAACGCCCAGCCCAACAACTCATCGTTCAGCGGCAAAACAGGTATTTCCGCCAGCGAATTGACAATCTGAACATCGCTGGGCAATCGGTGTCTCAAATAGGCGACCGTTTTGGAAATCACATCCTGAACCTGCGCCAACCGGAGTTCGGGCGTCGAACCAATCAGACTGAACCGGGAGGCAATCTGATTCAACCGGCTGGTATCTTGCGCCATTTCTTCCACCACCTGCTTCAACCGGCCAGATACCTCCGGGACATCCATCTCATCCACCTCGGCCTTCATCAACTCCATCCACCCATAAAGCGACGACAAAGGCGTGCCGAGTTGATGAGCCGTCTCCCGGGCCATTCCCACCCATATGGATCTTGCCTCACTGTTTTTAATATGCTGAAAAGCCACATACCCAATCCCGACAAACAAAAGGGTCACCAGCAAAGCCACAAACGGCAACCAGGACAGGCGCTTCACCAAACTCGACTCTCCGTAGTGCAGCATCCAGATCTTGTTTTCAGACGATTTGGGTTTGTTATCCGGCCCAAGTTCGGTGTCGGGATATTCAAATGGCAAAGGACGGTAGGCCTGATCCAATTGCGCTGCAATGCGTCTCAGCCTGGCCAGCGCGTCCGGGCTATGGTCCCCCCAATCAATTCCCACCGCCTGCCAGTATCTGGGCTTGCCTTGTTCGTCGGTGATGACCACCGGAAAGTTTGTATTTTGAACCGTCTCAAAAATGGTATTCATATAAAAACTACCCGGCTTCACCTCGATCACATCGACCGTTGTCAAGCTATACAGGAACGCATACAGTTCGCCCATTCGCTTGGCCTCCGACCGCATCGGACGGACCACAAACAACTGGGCATAGACCAGAAAGGCCAGCACAATGGTCATCCCTGAAAGGAAAAAATAAGCGCTAAACAACCGGTGACTGGACAGCCGAACTTTCCAATCCCCCAGAAAAACTCGCACCTGGTTTTCGGGCTCCATGCCCATCTTTCTGCCACGGGTCGCTGTTTGTTTGTCCATCACGTTCATCTTCATATCCTTACAACCTTATGTCTCTTTCTCAACAATCCCGTCTGCCTCTATCTGAACGCCTTTGGCAAACTCCGGTTCCACGTCCTCCGCCCAATCCAACCGGTTGCGACCCAAAATAAAGACCAACGCACCCAAAGCAACCGCAAACCAGAGCGTGCACACCCGAATGATAAAGGTCGCGCCCACCGCATTGGCCAGAGGCATTCCACGGTGCACCAGCAAGCCCGACATACTTCCCTCTGTCGGCCCCAAGCCTCCAGGCAGGAGTGTTAATGCGCCGAACAAGGTGGCAAAACTATAGATAAAAGTGGCGGCAGCCACACCCACCTGGCCCCCAAATCCATGAATCACATAATAAAACCCCAAACACTCCGCAAACCAAGCTGCAATACCCAACACAACCCCCCCAAACAGGTGCAAGGGAGTGATCAGCACCCGCATCCCTTCATACGCATCTCGAAACGACGGGGCAAAGCGCCCCACCACGGGCAAACGCCCAAACCATTCAATACACCAACCCATGCCCTTCGACCACCCTAAAAACAGAAGCATCCCTGCCGTCAGGCCAGTCACGACCCAAAATGGAAGCACGCCTTGCTCAAAAGAAAACACCCCAGCCAGAGACAGAAAGATCAAGGCGATAAAATCTGCCAGCCGCTCCATCACAACAGCAGGTGCGCTCCGACGGACCGGAATCCCCAACCGGTGTCGGATAAAGTACGCCTTTAGCAACTCCCCCGCCTTACCGGGGGTTACCGACAAGACCAGGCCGGCCAGAAAGACAATCAAACTATCGCCTTTTGCAAGCGGAATCTTGAGCCAGCTTAAATACATCTGCCAGCGGACAAACCGCACCCCATAATTCACCAGGGCCAGAAATAGAGCCAGGGGCACAAAAATGAGTTCAAAAGCCCGAAACGCCTCCGCCAACCGGTCCAGATCGGAATAGATGCTCAACCCGAGAAAAACCAGGGCACCCAATCCTACCGAGATCAGAAGTTTTCGCTTTAATTGCTCAAACATAAATAGTAATTTCAGGCTCCGATTGAGATCAAATTAAAAAATCAGGGTCCGATCCCTACTTTACAAGCTGCCCCTACAAAATAAGCCTATACCCGGACCCAAGTCAATGGCAGAAAAACCGTTTGCAAAATCTCAGTTTTTATGATATATTATGTCTCTATAAATTCCTAGCAAAACTTAACTTTATGCAATCTTTTCCTGGACGGTTTGTCCAGCCAATTTCAATATGGAAAGGGGTGAAACCAGGTATGCCTGGTATCATTGTTCGAGATGATGAGCCATTTGAAAGGGCGCTAAAACGCTTCAAAAAAGTCTGCGAAAAAGCGGGTGTGATCTCCGACATGAAAAAAAATCAGCACTTCGAGAAACCCAGCGAGCGACGGAAGCGTAAAATTGCTGCGGCCAAGCGGAAACGCTTGAAGTTTGAGCACTTCCGGGGACGTTAAACAGCGCCAGAGTTTCCGAAACAGACGAAACCGCACCGATCTTCCATTGGTGCGGTTCTCGTTTATCTGCACCATATTATAAGATATAATTTATAACATTATTAATTTTTTTCATAATCAGAATCCATCTGACGTGCGTCTAATAAAAGATCAGGCATTCCAGCCCTTTTCCACACCCATCTCGTATTGCTTCATCTGAGCCATGAACTTTGTAGATCTGATCCTTTTCCTTGGCATCTTCTGGGTTGCCCGCACGGGCTGGCAGAACGGACTGATTCAAAGCCTGCTCGGCCTGGTCAGCCTGCTTGTGGCCTATGCCGTCGCCCTGGCCTATGGCGGATCTGCTGCCACCTGGTTTTCGGGCACGGCAGAAGACATCGAAGGGGGGGCCGCACTCCTGGGATTTTTGGCCGTTTTTGCCCTGGCCCTGGCCGGTTGCTACCTCCTGGGCCGTGTCGTGCGAACCTTCCTCCAAGCTTCCCCTTTGGGCATCGTGGATATCCTGGCAGGAGGCGCATTTGGCCTGGCAAAGGGGGTTTTCATTTTCGGCCTCTTAACCGTATTTTGCCACGCCTATCCCATCCACAGCCGTCTGCCGGGCCTGATTGACGAATCCGTCCTGGGAACACATGTCCAGCAAGCTGCTTTGTATCTGGCCGATGCGGTTCAAACCCAGTTTCCCCGGGCAAAAGACCTGCTTGTCAAAATGGGCATCCAGGCCGATGACAGTCCCCCTCCCATTGTTGAAAAGCTGAACAAAGAAGCCGAAAAAGCCAGAGAAAAACTGAATTCATTCATCGATGAATCCCGCAAACGGTTGGAATCCAAGTAAAAATGGAATGTTCCCCCCACACCCTCTGCACCCTCGAATTTGACAAAATTCGAGATCAAATTGCCGAACGCACCGCCTCGCCTATGGGCAAACGAGAAATCGAAGCCCTTGCCCCTACCGACGATCCCGATCGGATCGATGTGCTGCTCCAACCTGTCCTGGAAGGCATGGACCTCATCGCTTTCGGCGAACCCATTTCCGTCCACAACATACCCGACGCCGGTCCTTCTCTTGCATCCAGTGCAGCCGAAGGGGCCATGTTAACGGTCCAGGAACTCCTGGGCATTGGCGAAATTCTGACCGCTTCCCGCCGTCTCCACAGCTATATGTCCGAAAATCGGCAGAAATACCCCCGGCTGTGGATCCTGACCCAACCCCTCCAGGCCTTTCCCGACCTGGAAGATGCATTTCGGAAAGCCCTGGATCCGGTTTCTCAAGAAGTGAAAGATTCGGCAAGCACGAGCCTGCGACGCATCCGACGCCAGATCGAAAACCTTCGCGTTAGCATTCGGGAAAAGGTCGAATCTGTGGTCAGCAAACTCTCCGATTCGATCCTTCAGGAGCGCCTGGTCACCCTGCGAAGCGGTCGATTTGTGATTCCCATTCGAGAAAATCAGAAGCGCAAAGTCGAGGGCATCGTGCACGACCAGTCCTCCAGCGGGGCAACCCTCTTTATGGAACCGATGGCCACCGTTGAACTCAACAACCAGCTCCGACAACTCGAACTGTCCGAGGTCGAGGAGATCCGGCGCATCCTGCGTGAGCTCACGGCCCGGGTCGGCCAGATCAGCCTGCCCCTGCGCGACAATCTGGACATTCTGGGCAAGTTCGATGCCATGTATGCCAAAGCCGCTTTTTGCCGCGAACTCGATTGCACCGAACCCCTCTTCAATTCCGAAGGCAAAATCCACCTCCGGGGCGCCCGACACCCGCTCCTGGTGCACCGTCTGAAAAAAGAAAACCAGATCGAGACGCTGGTACCTCTGGATCTCATCCTGGGCGATGGTGCATACCACACCCTCATTCTTACAGGCCCCAATGCCGGTGGCAAAACAGTCACGTTGAAAACCGTAGGGCTATTGGCCCTCATCGCACAGGCCGGTCTTCCCATTCCCGCCCGGGAAAAATCGGAACTCCCTGTTTTCTCCGGCATTTTTGCCGATATTGGAGATGCCCAGTCCATCGAAAACGACCTCAGCACCTTTTCCTCCCACGTGACCAACCTGGTCGAGATCTGCAACAAAGCCGATGGGAACGCCCTCATCTTGCTCGACGAGATTGGGACCAGTACCGATCCTGACGAAGGCTCTGCCCTTGCTGTGTCCCTGCTCCAGGAATTCACCCGACGAGGATGCAGAACCATGGCGACCACACACCACGGCGTCCTCAAAGCCGTTGCCCACGAATCCGAAGGCATGGCAAATGGCTCGATGGCCTTTGATGCAGACACCTTAAGTCCGACCTTTCACCTCCGAACCCAGGTGCCCGGAAGCAGCTATGCCTTTGAAATCGCCCGGCGGTTGGGCATGCCCGATGCCATTGTGGACGAAGCCGTTCGCCTGGCCGGCACCGAGGTACGCAAAGTCGAATCGCTCATCCTGGATCTGGATGCCACCTACCAACGGTATGAGACCAACCTCAAAAAAGTGCAAGAAGAACGTCAGGCGCTGGAGGCCGAAAAAGCCGATTATGAAACCAGGCTAAAAGATGTCGAATCCCGGGAACGAAGCCTGAAACGATCTTCCCAGGAAGAAGCCCAGCGCATCCTTTCCGAAGCCAACGCCCTGGTGGAACGCACCGTTGCCGAGATTCGGTCCTCACAGGCCAGCAAATCTGCCATTAAACAGGCACACACACAAATTCAAGAAGCCCGGCAATCTCTAACGGAGGCACTTAAAACACCCGAAGGACAAGGCACTCGAAAAGAATTCCATCCAGGCGACCTGGTCTTTTACAAAACTTTTGGCAAAGAAGGCACGGTTTTCTCTTCCCCCAACCGCGCCGGTCGCGTCCTGGTCGAAATCGGCAATGTCAAAGTCGAAGTCTCTCCGGCAGACCTCGAATTTCGAGAAAAAGCCGGTCCCTCTGACACACCCGATGCCCCCGCAAAAACCTCCCCCAAACGGGCTGTACCCGTCGAAATCGATGTCCGGGGCCTCACCTTCGACGAAGCGGCCGATGTGGTAGATCGCTATCTTGACGAAGCATTCATGGGCCGGTTGAAACAAGCCCGCATCATCCATGGGAAAGGCACCGGGGCCCTGAAGCTAAAACTCGGGGACTACCTCAAGACCCACCCCCTGGTCAGATCCCAGCGCTCCGGCGGCCGGGGTGAAGGCGATTGGGGCGTCACCGTCATCCAGCTTGACATCGACCCGTAAGAGACTATATTTACCACATCCTGCAATCCACTTGGCGTATCCCAAACACACCCTTCCAACACAGATCATAAGGCTCACTTCCCAGCTTCCTCTCCTGCTTGCCGTCCAGGCGCCTCAAGTGAGGGCATCCTAATTCCACCATGGCCATCCTCAACAACGACCTGCTTACCACACCGGGCAAATACTGCAACAAGCTCACCGCCTACTCCCGCTACCGCACCCGCGAAGTGTCGATCGGCGATGTCCCCCTTGGCGGCAACAACCCGATTCGTCTCCAGTCGATGACAACCACCGATACCATGGACACCCTCGGCACGATCGAACAATCCATCCGAATGATCGAAGCCGGCTGCGAATACGTCCGCATCACCGCCCCCAGTCAAAACGAAGCCCGAAACCTAAAAGCCATCAAAAAAGGACTTCGCACCCGGGGCTACAACACCCCCCTTGTCGCCGACATTCACTACACCCCCAATGCCGCAGAAATTGCCGCCCGTTTGGTCGAAAAAGTGCGCGTCAATCCCGGCAACTATGCCGATAAGAAAAAATTCCAGATTCTGGAATACACCGATGCCGAATACGAGGCCGAACTGGAACGCATTCGGGGAAAATTTACGCCATTGGTCAAGATTTGCAAAGAATATGGTACCGCCATGCGCATTGGCACCAACCACGGCTCCCTCTCCGATCGCATTATGAGCCGATTTGGCGACACCCCCCTTGGCATGGTCGAATCCGCCCTGGAATTCACCCGCATTTGCGAAGACCTCAACTACCACAACATCGTCTTTTCCATGAAGGCCAGCAATCCCCAGGTCACGATCCGGGCCTACCGCCTCCTGGTCCACAAAATGGAAGCCGAGGGCATGAACTACCCCCTTCACCTGGGCGTCACCGAAGCAGGCGAAGGGGAAGACGGCCGGATCAAGTCTGCCGTCGGTATCGGCACGCTCCTGGAAGACGGCATTGGTGATACCGTCCGCGTATCGCTTACCGAAGAACCGGAAGCCGAAATTCCGGTTGCCCAAAAACTGGTGGCCCGCTACACCCACCGGGGCAACCATCCCCCCATTCCCGATGTAGCACACAACCCGATCGATCCCTTTGTGTATACACGCAGACCTACGGTTGCGATCGATAAACTGGGCAAAGACAACGTCCCCATCGTCATCGCAACCTTGCCCGGTCCGATCACACCCGAATCTCTCAGACCCATTGGCTACGATTACGACCCAGATCTGGACAAATGGCACATCGGCGATATGGCCGCCGATTTCATGTACCTGCCCGATGCAAATCCAAATTTTCAACTTCCGGGCACCCTGAAAAAAATCGTGCTCCCCCCGGAAGGCGATTCCGAAGACGCCTGTACCCTATTCACACTGGACCAATACCAAAATTCGATACACCGTTCCAATCGCCTCCATTTCGTTCGGCTGAAGTTGGCCGACCTGCACCCCCATACCCTCGATCTGTTTGCGTCGGATCCGACCGCCGTCCTCCTCTTAGGCACCGACAACGAACATGCCATGCCCGAACTGCGCAGGGCATTGATTGAACTCGTAAACCATGACCTGCCCAACCCCGTTGTTCTGCACCGTTCCTATACGGACCTCGATGAAGATGGCCTGCGGCTTTTTGGTGCCACCGACTTCGGTGGCTTGCTCACCGATGGCCTGGGCGATGGTATCTGGCTGGAGGCACCCAACCATACACCCGACACCATCAACCGAATCGCCTTTGGTATTCTCCAGGCCACCCGCACCCGCATTTCCAAAGCCGAATACATCTCCTGCCCCTCCTGTGGGCGCACGCTATTCGACCTTCAAGAAACCACGGCCAAAATCCGCAAACGCACCGACCATCTCAAGGGCGTAAAAATTGGTATCATGGGCTGCATTGTCAACGGCCCGGGCGAAATGGCCGATGCAGATTACGGCTATGTCGGCAGTGGCCCCGACCAGATCACCCTGTATCGGGGCAAAGAAATCGTCAAACGCAACGTGCCCACAGAATCGGCAGTGGACGAACTGATCGAGCTTATCCAAAAAGACGACCGGTGGCGGGACCTTTAAGGGCCTTGCAACGCTTTTCAGAGACTTGCCCCGGCTACGGCTTCCAGGGTTCCAGGATAGGGGCTCTCAAAGTTTACTCGAAGTCCCCTGGTGTTGACAGGGGCAAACCGTACCGACCTACCAGTAAGCCAAATTAAAATTTCTCTCCCCACTTGCACCATCTATCCCCAAGCCTTTTTCTCTCCCCGGAAAGAGGATTCCATGCCGCGTGTCCCCGAAGAAACCATCGATCAGATCCGCCAGTCGGTGGATATTGTCGATATTATTTCCGAACATGTCATGCTCGACAAACGGGGCAAAAATTTTCTGGGTCTATGCCCCTTTCACGACGACAGCAAACCCTCCTTCAACGTCTCCCAGAACAAACAGATCTACAAATGTTTTGCCTGTGGTGCAGGCGGAAACGTCTTTACCTTTCTCCAGAACTTTGAAAACATCAGCTTTATCGAAGCCCTCCGTCAGCTGGCCGACCGAGTTGGCATCCTCTTGCCGACCTCCAACCCCGAAGCCCGAGACCAGCAGGAAGCCTACGACCTGCTCTACAAAGCCAACGAGCTTGCCCTGAAATATTTTCACCATATGCTGCTCGAACACGAATCCGGTGCCAGCGCCCTGGCCTACCTGAAAAATCGGGGCTTGAGCGAAAACACCATCCAGGCCTTTTCCTTAGGCTATGCCCCCGATTCCTGGGACGGTTTTCTAAAAGTGGCCACCCGCCGTGGACTCGATCCACCCACCCTGGAACGGGCCGGGTTGGTGAGCCCACGCCAGAACGGAACCGGATTTTACGACCGATTCAGAAACCGGGTGATGTTCCCCATCCAGGCCCACACCGGGCGAACCGTAGCCTTTGGTGCCCGGGCGCTGGACCCGGACGAACAGGCCAAATATCTCAACTCTCCCGAGACCCCCATTTACAACAAAAGCAATGTCCTCTTTGGTCTCTATCAGAGTCGCGATGCCATTCGCAGCTCCGGAACCGCCCTGGTCGTCGAAGGCTATATGGATCTCATCGCCCTCTTCCAGCGAGACATTGAAAATGTGGTCGCCTCTTCCGGCACGGCGCTCACCACCCAACACGGACGCCTTCTCAGACGATATGCCGACAAAACCACCCTGGTCTTCGACGGAGATGCAGCAGGGACCTCCGCTGCGGTGCGGGGCATCGGCTCCTTGTTCGAATCGGACCTGGAAATCAAAGTCGTCTCCCTGCCCGAAAACCACGATCCAGACAGCTATGTCACCGCCCATGGCCCAGAAGGTTTCCAGGCCCTCTTGCAAAGCGCATCTCCCGTGGTCGATTTCCTCATCTCCTGGGTCTCTTCTCAAGAAGACCTGACCACATCGGACGGCAAAGCCCGGGCCGTATCCACCCTTGCAGAGCCCATCGCACGGATCG
>JAPUJS010000024.1 GCA_027296045.1 bacterium
GTCGGAATCTACCTTCGGCAACGGCGGCTTTCAGGTTTTCGTTGGTGGCAGCGACGATGCGCAGGTCGGAGGTGAGGTTTTCGGTGCCGCCGATGCGGCGGAAGGTGTGGCTTTCCAGGACATTGAGGATTTTGGCCTGGAGGTCGAGCGGCATCAGGCCGATTTCATCGAGGAAAATGGTGCCGCCGTCTGCAATTTCAAACAGGCCTTTTTTGCGGATCTTGGCGTCTGTAAAAGCGCCTTTTTCATAACCGAAGAGTTCGGCTTCGAGCAGGTTGGCGGGAATGGCGGTGCAGTTGATCGAAATGAAAGCTTTTTTGGCGCGATGGCTCCGGTGGTGGAGGTTTTGCGCAATCACTTCTTTGCCGGTTCCGCTCTCTCCGGTGATCAGCACCGTGGCGGGAGCATCGGCAATTCGGTCGACCAGTTCAAAGACCGCCTGCATGGCCTGGCTTTTGCCTATAATATGATCGGTTCCCCGAGACGATGGGTCTACCGGGTTTTGAGAACTGGGTTTTTCCATAGAGGGGAGAGCATACGGAGTTGCTTTTTTAATGTAGGCAGCAGAGATTACAGGAGAAAGCAGACAAGTGCATGCGTCCTCTCTCTGCCAAACACCTGTTATGTGCCACTAGGTATGGTATTTAAGTTTAATAGGCTATCTCCCGAATATCCGATCGGTTCCCCAATGCCCGACGTGTTGTGAACGACAGTTTGTCCTTAATTGGAAAGCGCCTGCTTCATGGTTTCGCCCATATCCGCAGGGCTTTTACACACATGGATGCCGACGGCTTCCAGGGCAGCCATTTTGTCCTCTGCCGATCCCTCTCCTCCCGAAATAATGGCACCCGCATGGCCCATCCGGCGGCCCGGTGGGGCGGTTTGCCCTGCGATGAAACTGACAACTGGTTTGTCGAAGTTGGCTTGAATATAGTTTGCGGCTTCTTCTTCGGCCGAACCGCCGATCTCCCCGATCATGATGACGGCTTCGGTCTCCGGATCATCTTTGAACAGTTTGACGCAATCGATAAAATTGGTGCCATTGACCGGGTCGCCTCCGATCCCCACACAGGTGGATTGACCGAATCCGGCTTCTGTGAGCTGGTAGACGGCTTCGTAGGTCAGGGTGCCGCTTCGAGAAATGACTCCGATACTTCCGGGATGGTGGATATCGCCCGGCATGATGCCAATTTTACACTTGCCGGGAGAGATCACACCGGGGCAATTGGGCCCGATCAGTCGGGCCGGGGTATCGGCCAGGAAATGCTTGACCCGAACCATATCGAGAACTGGGATATTTTCGGTGATGCAGATGACCAGGTCCAGGCCCGCATCGGCGGCTTCCAGAATGCCGTCTGCGGCAAAGCGTGGCGGGACAAAACTGACAGATGCGTTGGCGCCGGTTTCTTGAACCGCATCGGCAACGGTCTCGAAAATCGGGATCCCTTCAAAGTCCTGGCCACCCTTTCCGGGGGTGACTCCGGCCACGACCTGGGTGCCATATTCAACCATTTGGGTGGTGTGAAAAGACCCTTCTCCGCCGGTAATCCCCTGTACGACGAGACGGGTATTTTGATCAATCAGGATACTCATGACAGTTCCACAATTTAGAGGGGTTGGGGCTCAATACGCTCTTCTAGCGTTCCGTCGGTTTTACCAATGACAATCCGGTGTGCCAGATGGACAAAAAGCCCGGTTTCTACGACACCGCAAATAGACCGGATCTGGGTTTCCAGAGCGGGCGGATCGTCGATGCGACCAAAAGGGCAGTCCAGGATCAGATTGCCGTTGTCTGTCTGAAAAGGCGTGTTCTCCTGCATTCTTCTCAAGACCGGGTCACAACCCAGGTCGGCCAGGCGATTTCGAGTGGCTTCCCAGCCAAACGGGACGACCTCGACGGGCAGGGGAAATGCGCCCAGGCGATCTTTGAGCTTGGACTCATCGGCAACGATAATTTGCACCCGGGTGGCCGAAGCGACGATTTTTTCCCGCAACAGGGCACCGCCTCCGCCCTTGGTCAAATGGAAGGCCGGGTCCACTTCGTCTGCCCCATCAATGGTGAGGTCAATTTGGGTGACCTGGGAGAAGTCGGTTAACGGGATGCCCTCTTCTTCGGCCTGCATTCTGGACTGCTCGGAGGTGGGAATGCACCGGATGGTCAACCCTTGGCGGATTCGTTCTCCCAGTTTTTGGATGGCATAAAAGGCCGTAGAGCCGGTACCCAGCCCAACGACCATGCCATTTTCGACGTATTCGGTTGCCCGTTCGCCGGCCAATTGTTTGGGATTGGACATGGGTAAAATTTGCAGTAGGTACTTGATATATCTAAAGAAACGTGAATTGAGTAAGCCAGAAGATAAGCATTAAACTGCCTTTTAGCAACGATTTTCAGGTCTTTTGTCCGGGGCGACATTCTTCACTTGAAATTTGGCTTCTTTTTGGATATACATATAGGGACACGTTTGAAGCCAGACTTTTCATTCTGAATCTAAGGAAGATGCATATGGCCTACACAACACTGGAAGATTTTTTTGGAGATATCGTGGGAAAAGCCCGTCGGGGACAGGACGTCTCGGAGGCAAGCCTGACCGGGGCGGCAAACTTGACCTCCAGCCAAATGGGTCAGATTGAATCGTATGCGTTGACACCCGAAGACGATCGGATCCGGGCCTTGGCCGAGGTGCTCAATCTAGATGGGGATAAACTGGTGGAGGTGGCTCGAGGCTGGGTGCCCGAACGGCCCAATGAGCCTTATGAAGACGATACGACGGCTGTGGACCGTCTGATTTTGGATGCTGGAATGGAAGTCAATTGTTATATTTTAAAATGCAAAAGGTCCGGAGAGGGTGCGGTCCTTGATCCGGGGGGGCAGCCCGGTCGTATTTTGGGGTTGATTGACCAGATGCAGGTCCGGATCACCCATATTTTGCTCACCCATGGCCATGGCGATCATGTAGGGGCTTTGCAGGCTGTTGCAGACCATACGGGGGCACCGGTTTATGGCTGTGAGCGGGATTTTGGTCTGATGCGGGGTTTGCAGCGCCTGGTTGCCGAGTCGGTGGATGAAGGCTGGGGAACCCAGGTGGGCCAGTTGGAGGTCGAGGCGGTCCATTTACCGGGGCACACACCCGGGGGCATCGGCTATGGCACGGGTGGGGTTTTCTTTTCCGGCGATGCCCTGTTTGCAGGCTCTCTGGGAGGTGCCCGGGGCGCTGCGTATACGGGCCAGATTGAGGCGGTGTGGACAAAGGTGCTGTCCCGGGATGGAGCGGTCCGAATTTTCCCCGGCCATGGGCCTTTGACAACAGTCGCCGAAGAACGGGCGCACAATCCCTATTTTGTGTCGGACTAAAAAAACGGCCGAACCGAGTTTCGGTTGGCCGTTTCAGACACCATGTTTGAAGGATCGGGAAGGTTCTAGAACGTCTCGGCAGGATAGGCCAGAAGGGACACTTCCTCTTCCGAGAGCAGGATTGGGGATTCCTGATCGTTGAGGGGAAGCGACAGCGAGTTGTTCTGCTCCGTTTGCTCATGAGCGGTCACCTCGCCCCAGCGACCAATGGCCCGACAGATGTTTTCGACCGCATGTTTTCGCCGTTCCAGTTGGGAGAGCAAATCCCGAAGGTATTCAATGCGGTCGGTCAGGTCTTTCGCCTCTTCCAGGGCAGCTTCCAGGGTTTCCTGGTACAGGGCCGAGTGATCGTTTATTTCTACCATAACTAAGGTTTCCTTATAAGGACCCCGACGGTTTGGGTTTGAGACAAACAAATAGAACATAAGCGTTCTATTTGTTTAAAGTCAAGGCCAAAAAGGGGTTCCAGACCAAACGACTTTAAAAATTCTGACAGAACTTAAGCCGTGAATTTCTGCAACCTTCACGGTTTTCAGGCATTTAAAATTATAATGCGGACGATTTTGGGGCGTTGGGTGAGAAGGTCAGGTGTTGTATTTTGTATCTATTTTGGTTGTTGATTTGGTCTGGTTGTTGTAGATTTTATCTGGCGCCAGTCGCCCCTATTCTTAATATATGGTAAGTTGAGTAAAGGCCGGCACCTTGGACCCTATGCATAAGGAGCACAGGATGGCCCGTTGGAAACGGTTTTGGACGATGGCAGTTTTGTTGGGTTTGCTGGGAAGTTCAGCCGGATATGCTCAGGAGTATTTTGGGAAAAATAAGGTGAATTATACCGGATACGATTGGCATTATATTGAGAGCGAACACTTTATTATTTATTTTGATGTAGGCTCTCAGGATCTGGCCGAATTTGTGGCCAAAGAATCTGAACGCTCGCTGGTGCAAATCGAGAAGACCCTGAAATATACCATGAAGCAGCGCTATCCCATTGTGATTTATAACTCTCACAATGGGTTTTCTGTGACCAATATTACCGGGGGTGAGGGCTCGGAGTTTACCGGGGGGTTCACCGAGTTTGCCCAGGGTCGAGTGGTCATTCCATTTACCGGATCGTATGAAGATTTGCGGCATGTGATTCACCACGAGCTTGTCCATTCCGTGACCATCGAGTTGTGGACCGGGGGTGGTTGGTTGGGATCGTTGGTCACCCAGACGGCCACTTTGCCGCCGTTGTGGATTGCCGAAGGGATTGCCGAATATGTGTCGCAAGGCGGCTGGGTCAGGCAGCACGACAATTTTATGCGGGATGCGACCATTACCGGGTATGTACCGACCATCGAAATGATGTCGTATAGCTATTTTGCCTATCCCGGAGGCAACTCGGTCTTTTATATGGTCGAACAAGAATACGGGAAGGACAAAGTCGCTGAATTCATCTCTTCCTTCAAAACGGCCAAAACGCCGGACAAGGCGCTCAAGGCTTCTCTGGGGTTTGGGCTGGAAGAGTTGGACGAGAAATGGCATTTGTGGTTGAAACGGCAGTATTGGAATGAAATTAATATGCACAATACGCCAGGAGAGATTGCCAAAAACCTGACGGATCGAGAAGAAGGGCGCAATGCCTACAATGTGGCGCCCACGTTTTCGCCACAAGGCGATAAGATCGCCTATTTGTCGGACCAGGAAAGTACCTTTGATATCCACCTGATGTCGGCCATCGACGGCAAGGCCCTGGGCCGGTTGGTCGAGGGGGAAAAGTCGTCTGACTTTGAATCCATGTTTGTGCTGAGACCCGGATTTACCTGGTCTCCCGACGGGAGGCAGATTGCGTTTGCTGCCAAGTCGAACAACAAAAATACGCTGTATATCCTGGAAGTGAAAAAGAAGAAAATTCGAAAACGGTTCAAGTTTGACCTGGATGGGTTATTTGAACCGACCTGGTCCCCGGACGGCAAGCGGATCGCCGTGGCGGGGATCAAAGACGGGTGGTCGGACATTTTTATTGTGAACCTGGACGACGATTCTCTCACCCGTGTGACCTCTGACCCCTATGACGAGCGACACCTGGAGTGGTCGCCCAACGGGGAATGGATTGCAATGAGTTCCGACCGGCCCGATACCAATTTGGTTTACGACGGGAAAAAGGATTTCTCATTTGGGCAATACGATATTTTTGTACTTCGGCCCGATGGCACGGAAATCCGCCGGGTGGTGGCCAACGACGAGGCCGACGACCGGCATCCAGCCTGGGGGGCAAACAGCAAAGAACTGGCCTATGTGTCCGACCGGACCGGTGTGGGAAATATCTACATTGCCAACCTGGACAGTGTCGGAGTTGTCCATCCGATTACCAATTTGCTTTCCAGCGCCCAGTATATTGACTGGTCGGCCGACGGGAAGAAGATCACTTTTACGGCCTTTAACAAGGGTGCGCTGGATATTTTTGTGCTCAAAAATCCTGCCGAAAACCGCAAAAGCCTGGCCGATTTGCCGATGACCCGGCTGGTGAAGCGGATCAAGGGGATTGACGAGAAGACCTTTGTGGAGCGTCAAAAAGAGCAGATCAAGGCCGAAGAGGAAATGGCTGAAAAGGCCGAAGAAAAAGAGGCCGAGGAAATGACGGCAGAAGCGGGTGACTCCACCTCGGTTGCCAAAAAAGAAGAGCCCGAGCAGAAGGTGGAGCAGTGGATCTCTGACCAGACGGAACTGGCTGCAGCAGAAGCAAAGGCCAACGGAACGGATGCAGAGAACGGGGAAGAGGATACCGACGACGGGATGGAACCCTCCGATTCGCCTGGGTTGAAAAACTTGGGCGAACGTGAGTTTACCGTGAAGAAGTACAAAATTAAATTTAAGCCCGAACTATTTGGCGCCCAGGCCGGTTTTGATACCTTTTATGGGGTCAGCAGTTTTGTCACCTTGTCGATGAGCGACGTGATGGGCGACCACCGGGCCACGCTGTTGACCAGTTTGAATTTTTCGCTCAAAGACTCGTATCTTCTGTTTAGCTACGAGTATTTGAAGCGTCAAACCAATTATACCGGACAGTTGTTCCATTTCCGAAGCTATTTCTACAGCAATAATATCTTGCATGCCGACCGCTTTTTTGGCGTGGCAGGTACAGCCGAAAAGCCCTTCAACCGATTCAGCCGGGCCGAACTCAGCGCACGGTTTATTTCCATTGACCGGGAACGGTTGAGTTTTACGAACAATCCGTTCATCCGGGGGGGATTCAACGGGATTGGGGGAGAGCGCGGCACCCGGGTGGATCGTTTGGGCGCGGCCATCGGCGAGATGACCCTGGTCACGGATACGACTCTTCGAAACCTGTTCGGTCCTGTAGACGGCCGTCGGGCGCGGTTGTCGTTTGAAGGCAGCGGTGTGGGAATGAAGTTTGCGACCTTCCAGCTGGACTATCGAAAATATATCCGGATGCTGCGAGAATATACCCTTTCCATCCGGTTGGCCGGAGGCACCAGCTATGGAAGGAACAGTTCGGTGTTTTTCATTGGGGGTGTGAACAACCCGGTGAACCCGACTTTTTCCACCATCGCCCAGGTCGATCAGAGCCGACTGTTTTTGTCCAACTACATTTGGCCACTTCGCGGGGCCGACCTGTTGGAGATGGCCGGCAACTCCTTTGTGCTGACCAACGTGTCGTTCCGCTTCCCGTTGATCCGCCAGCTGGCAATGGGGTGGCCGCTTCCGTTCTATTTCCAAAACGTGGAAGGCGAGTTGTTTATGGATGTGGGAAGCGCCTTTGAACGCGGCAATTTTGATCCGTGGGAGCAGCGAGACGGCGGGTTCGAGTTGCGGGATCTGGTTGCCGGATACGGGTTTGGAGTGCGTGTCAACCTGGGCTATTTCCTGTTCCGCTATGATATCGCCTGGCCCACCGATTTTGCCGAATCGTTCCATCCCAAACAATATTTCTCGATTGACTTTACCGGGATGTTCTAAAAGCAGGACCCCCTTCCCAAAAGCCAGAAAGCAGGAGTCGGTTCTCGCCTTCTCCTGTTTTCTGTGTACCAGGCAAAGAGAGCTTGGGTAATGTTTCAACGCGAATGGAAACGGTGTCCGTATTGCAGGGAAAAGATTCGGCGAGAGGCCATCAAGTGCCGATATTGCGGTCTGTTTCTGAAAGAGGACGCAGGGGGTGAGGTGTGCTGGCTATGCCGGGCGTTAATGGCGATTTCCGGACTGATTCTTCTGGCGGGCCTGGGCGTTTTTATTTGGCAAAGTGGATATTGATCTCAGACGATTGTCTGTGTATCTTACAAGGGTGTGAGAAAATCGATGGTATCCCGAACCTTTTTCCCCAGGTGCATATGACTGCGAAAGCATGTTATTTGGAAGGGCTGCAAAAGATTGCTGCCCATGAGTTGGATGCAGCAGTAGAGGCGTTTCAAAAGGCGGTGGAAGCCGATGACACCTTTCACATTGGCTATTTGGGCTGGGCACAGGCTCTGGATCGGCAGGGAAAGGTGGATGAGGCGATTGTGCAGGTGAAAAAAGCAATTGAGATCATGCCCGACGATGCACTCGCCCATACCAGCCTCTCGCGGTTGTATCAGCAAAAGGATATGATTCCAGAGGCAGAAGCAGAAATGGCCATCTCCCAGCGGCTTTCTGCGAAGGGGTAAGGGGAGCCAAGGGAGAAGATATTGTTGCTAAAGCTTGTCCGCGCTTTTTTTATGTATCCGAAAGGTTTTTGGGGGATTTTCGCGCCCAGAAAAGCCGGATCAAACCGGGGCCGCCCAGAATCAAAAAAGAAAGCATCGTGAGGCCGTGCATGACAGTGGCAAATGCAGCGGCCTCTGTTTTTTGAACCCCAAAGAACTGTGTAAGCGCTTGGGTGCAAAAGAAATGATAGGTCCCTGTTCCCCCTGGGGTCGGAATGATCACGCCTATGGTGCCGATGATCAGCACAACAAGGGCATCCAGGACGCCCAGACGGTGGATTTCCTGAAATTGAAAGGCAAACAAGGATGCATAAACGGACATCAGATAGCAGAGATTGAGAAGAACCGTTGAGAAGAAGATGCCCAGATAGGCTGAGACAGATTGTACGGATCTGATGCCGAGAAGAAAATTTTGAAGCAAGTTTACAAAACGGGTGGCCAGGGGACGGGAAAATCGGCCCAAAAGGCGTTCAATCGGAGGGAGGGCTCGGGTGCCGTAGATGGACAGAATAATCAACAGAATGAGCAAAGCAACCAGGCCGATCAAGGTTAACAAGCTGATATATTCCAGGCCTGGAAATACCCGGGCGATTTTGTCGCGGGAAATCAGCAAGACGACGCCGAAAAGCAGGAAGAAGGCCACCAGGTCCAGGGCGCGTTCGATGACAACCGTTGCCAGCAGGGCACTGAGGGAAAGGTCGTGGGCCTGTTTGATGGGGACCAGTCGGGCCACTTCTCCCGCTCTGGGGAAGATGCTATTGCCGGCATAGCCAATGATCACGGCTTTGACGGCTTGCCAGAGTGTGATCTTCTTCGAGATCGGGGCCAATAAGATGAGCCAGCGCCAGGCCCGGGGGAGATTGGACAGGTGTATAATGAGGATGCCGACCAAAAGCCAGGCCGGGTTGGCCTGCCAAATGGCCTGCCGGAGCGGGTGCCATTCCACATTTTGAAATGCTAAATAGAAAAAAAACAGCGCCAGGCCCAGACTGAGGGCAAGCTTGAGGAAAGTTTTCAACTTAGGGGACAAAGAAGCGTCCTGTCTGAAGGGAAGTTTTGGGTTCTCCGTTCTGCGTTTTACACAACCCGGACCCGAAACTTTTTTGCAATTAGTAGGGCTTGGAAGCCAAATAGCCTAGGTTTTGTAAGAGTGCGTCTTTTTTGCGCCAATTTTCATAGACTTTTACATGTAGATCCAAATAAACGGGGCTTTCCAGAAATTCTTCGATGTTTTTCCGGGCGTTTTTGCCAATGTTTTTTAGCATTTTTCCGCCTTTGCCAATCACAATGCCCTTCTGAGAGTTCTTTTCGACAATGATGTTGGCAAAGATGTAGGTTTTGGGGCGGTTTTCCCGGAATTCTTCCACTTTTACGGCAATAGCATAGGGCACTTCCTGACGGAGCTGGGTAAAGATTGCTTCTCGAATCAGTTCGGCGACAAAGAAGCGCTCTGGTTGATCGGCCAGCATGTCTTCGGGGTAGAACTGAGGACCCAGCGGGAGAGCCTGTTCCAGGGTGGTAAGCAGCTCCGGGATCTGCGTGCCTTCAATAGCAGAGACGGCAAGGATTGTCTGGGGGTTTAAAGACTGTTCTACCACGGTTTTGTAATGTTTTACCTCATCGGGCGTGACCAGGTCGGTCTTGTTGAGGGCAAGGATCAGGGGAATGCCGGATTTTTGAAAAGCTTTTTGGGTGTCCTCATCAAAGGTGCGTTTGAAATCGGAGGCATCGACAATGCCCAGGAGGACATCGGCGCTTTTGAGGCCGGCCTGAATTTGATGGTGCATGAGTTCGTGCAACCGGTAGCGGGGGTCAAGCAGGCCGGGTGTGTCCAGAAAGAGCATCTGAGACCTGGACGTGGTCAGGATACCCAGGATATTGTTGCGGGTGGTTTGGGGCTTGGGAGAAATAATGGCCAGCCGTTCTCCAACCAGGACATTGAAGAGGGTCGATTTTCCAGCATTGGGTTTTCCCACAATAACAATGTGTCCGGAGCGGTGGTCGGCAGGTTGAGACAAGAGGTCGTCGGCCATGGCGGGCATCCTTTTTAGAAATAGAGCGAAGCGGAGATGCGGTAGGTGTTGTCCAGGTGTCCGTTTTCCAGAAACGCCAGGTCCAGGGCGAAGCGGTTATACAGACGCAGCCCTGTCCCGGCGGTGAGGTGGTCCCCTTCGGCACCCAGTCGGAAGGCCAGTCGATTCTGATACAGATATTCTACCCCCCCGTGCAGGCCCTCGGCATCTTCGAGGCCCGATTTTTCTTCGCCAAGGTGGGTGCTGAAGCTGAAGGTGAGCTTGCTTTTGAACGACGGCAGGGGTTTTGTCGCACTCACGCCCAAAAGGACGCTGGGCGGAATGCGGTCGGTTGCGCCCGAATCGAAGGTGATTTTCGTGCGGGTCAGGTTTCGCACAACCATCCCAAGGGTCCAGGCCGGACGGGGTTGGTAATGGACACCCAGGTCGAGTCCAAACCCCGACCCCGATCCGGCGCTGAGGTTGCGCCAGATCAACTTGAGACTGGCTCCAAGCGACAGGCCCTGTTTGAGGCGGCGGCCATACGATAGATACAGGTTGTAGTCTGTGGTTCCTACAACCTGCGAAATGACCGGACGGTTGTCCGGGCCCAGCGGGCGGGTCGGATCTTCGAGTTCGGTGAGTCGGATATGGTCTACACCCAGGCGGAGGAGGCCAAGCCCGAAGCCGCCCCAGCGGGAGGAGCTTGCCAGAGTAAAGACATCGTGGTTGATGGTGCCGCCGAACTGTTCGGCGTGTTGAATCTGGATTTCACGGCCTGTAATATGGACCAGCCCGGCGGGGTTCCAGAAAACGGCGGTGGCATCGTCGCTGATGGCCACAAATGCACTGCCCAGACCCAAAGAGCGTGCACCGGCACCCAGGAGAAATGGGTCGCCGCCGTATCGAGTGTTCTGGGCTTGTGCGGGAAGGCAGAATAGAGAAAGCCCCCAGAAGAGGGTCAGGTAAACGAGTTTCACCGAGATGCCCCGCTATCGGTGGGTAGGTTGGGAATCAAGATGGCCCGATCTCCGGGTCGTAGGGCCGACCCAAGCGCTTTGATATCCGGCCCGAAAAGCTGGAGGTGGGGGATGGAGGGGAAGGGCTGAGAAGCCGTCAGGATCAGCGGGGGCGAAAAGTAAAGGCTGGACATGTGTCGGGGACCCTCAATGAGTCGTCCCTGGAAATCCAGCGGCAGGTGTCGCCCCCGGAGGCGAAGCCCCTGATTGCCAGGTTCGGGTGTTTGAGGATCTATTCGGTAGCGCAGGGTATATGCTTGTGTTGGGGTTTGAACCGACCCGCCCTGAATGGTGCAGGTATGCAGGAGATGGGCACCCGATTTGAGTTCGATTTTGCCGGCCGGGATGTCAACAACCAGGTAGTAGGCCTCGGGATAGGTTGAAACCCAGGCGAGTTCCAGTTCCAGAGCGGTTTTTTGAAACCGGAGGGTTTGTTGATAGGCCAGCGTATCGGAAGGCGGTATCGATTGGGCAAGAGCGCTTTCTGACAGCAGGAGTGTAAACAGCAAAATGGCGTGTGGTTTCAATAAATGTATACCCGATTGTCGAGCCCTGTGAGGGTATAGGCCGATTTGAGGTCTTCATCGTTGAGTCGAATACACCCGTGTGTAATATGTCTGCCCAACAGGTGGGGGTAGAGTGTGCCATGGATTTCGTATCCATCGCCCAGTTTGAGGGCGTATTTCCCGAGGGTGGTGGGGTCCAGTCGGTTGAATGCCCAGGGCAGGACGGGCGGATTTTCTCCTTGTTCTACAAAAGCCCAGGGAGGTTTGGACCAGATGGGATCTTTGACCTTGCGCTGAATGGTACGAACGCCTTTCGGGGTTTCAAAATGCCAGGTTGTGTTGGAACGGGGGTCCAGAAGGATCTTG
The DNA here is from genome assembly GCA_027296045.1 of bacterium. Lineage (GTDB taxonomy): Bacteria > Latescibacterota > UBA2968 > UBA2968 > UBA2968 > JAPUJS01. The sequence goes on from JAPUJS010000024.1 coordinate 11,941, forward strand.
CCGCTGCCGGTCGCACAGACCGATTCTTGAAGAATACGATCTTTTTGACGAACTTGAAACCGGTTGTGCACGGTATTGATGACAATATAAGAATTGTCCGATTGAAGCCGGTTGAGGGCGGCCCGTAAAGCTTGAATTTCCTGTTTCAGGCTGGCAATCGAGTCAGGGGGAGGAGGGGAATCACTAGCAAATGAAGGGATCCAGAAAAGGAGCGTGATCAAAAAACAAAGCCGGAAGGATTGCAGCATACGATGGCCCTAAAAATGGGAAAACCGAGAAGACCGGCTTCTCGGTTTTCCAACAGGGGGACGAAACAGACAAGACCTGATTAGAGTTTTTCAAACCAGGGTTTGTTGTTCTTTTTCCATTCTTCGATTTTTTGCATGGCCATCTGAACGGCATTTTGCACCTGGGAGAGTTTGCCATCTGCCGAACGAGCCTGGGTGAGCGCATCTTTGAACTTGCTGGTGCTGAGGCTGTTTCGGGCATCACCGAGGGAGGCCTCGGCCTGACCCAGATCAGAATTGAGTTGATCGAGGTCTCCGTCGGCACCCTTTCCGCGCGGGGCAACGCCCAGCGAAGACCGGGCATCGGTGAGGCCAGATGCAACCCGGTTGATGATGGCCTGAGCTTCGTCTCTTGTTTGTTGTTTGTTGGTATTGGCCTCAGAAGTAGACCGATCGGCCAGTTGTTTGGCACTCTCGGCCGAGGTTTTTGCCCCTTCATAGTCCTGCTGTTCCACCTTGCTGCGGGCGTCACTCAAGGCGCTGGTGGCCTGCCGGTAGGTGTCGGGGGCATAGACGTCGGCTTCGGCGGCTTTGGCGGCATCAATCGCAGCCTGGGCCGCGTCCATTTCCTGGGTGGGTGGTTTGGCACAACTGATCACTGTCAAAGTTAAGGCCAGGATTAAACCGAGATTCAGAACAGATCGCATCCTCCGCTCCTTATGTTGAGAAAACGCTAAAATGTTGAATGGGCTTTGCTTGTTGTTTTTTCTTTATTTACAGACGGTCCAGACAAGATACAACTTAAATATGTTGTTGTCAATACAAAATTTATTGATTCAGGGGCCCGATTTGGATAGAAAATATCAGAAAAAAATAGAAATAAATAATTATTAAAATTGAATTTATGAAAAGAAAAACCAGAATTGATGGATCCGGTCCTGACGGCCTACAGGACCCATCTGGCCCCTGGAAGGCTTTGGTCTGCTTTCTGCTTTTTTTTGACCTTATGTCGCTCACTGCGTGGCGAGAATCGCCCCCTCTTTTATTGTCAGGAATTGAGCGGCTTCGTCGAAGGCTGCAAGGCGTCCTCCGTATCGGATGTGCACGCCTGTTTTAAGGCCCTTGATTTGTTCCCGGTGGAGATCGTTAAACAGGACGTAGACATCGGCGGCCTGGGTGGCGCTCTGGTGGCGGACGGTAATGAAGAGTTCCTCGCCGTTTGGATTGGTGTATGTGACGGTCCCATTCCAGACCACAGGGGTTCCTCTAAATTTTTTGAACAGGGTTTTTTTTTCAGCCGGGGTGAGGGCGCTGGCCGGTCCAAAAAGCGCATTGACCTCTAAAAAAGATACGTCGGACCGGGACATCAGGGTCCGGTGTGTTTTGTTCCAGGTATAGGTATAGACCAAAATGGCACCGATGATGACCAGGAAAAGGATCCCTTTGGATTTGCGCAGAGAATCCTGGCGGGTGGGCTGGCCGCTGGCGATTCTTTGCAGACGTCGGATTTCTGCCCATTTCTCTATGTCGGCAGCGGTGGGTTCTACCATGATAGGGACAGGACTCGTGGACGGCTCCGTTACGCCTTCTACCCCTTCGCCTTCCACAACCCCTTCCACCGGGGTTTCCACAAATTCGCCACAAAAGCGACACTTAATGGCTTGATCCTGAATTTCTTCTGCACAGTAGGGGCATCTTTTCATCGGGCTACCCATGAGGTGTGGAGTTGCAGCATCGGTTGGGTGTTTGTGTAAATATAGGGGTATTTTTCTCAGGGGCACCATTCGATTTTAATGGTTGCGGGCGGCAAGTCGACAGGATATATTGCGGAGTGCCTGGCCGGAAAGCAAAAAGCCCTTCTCCGCATTCGGACACCTTAATACACTAAGGTTCCTACTCTGGGAGAAGGGCATTGCCCTCGGCTCACCCCGGGCCAAGGGAATGGGTCATTCTGAAGGATTTTTTTGCGGCAGTGTGGAGAACCCCAGCGAAAGGGGAGCGGGTTTGAAAGAGGGAAACCTATTTGGAGTGGCCATCTTGGCCTTGTTGGGCACCTTACTGGTTCGGCGGTTTCAGGTGCCTGGTCGACTGGTACCACTGGTGCCTGTTGTGCTGGCGATGATCATTGTCTGGGCGTTTGGAGGGACGTTTTCGGAACAGAATCTCTTGAGCCTTGGCTTGGTCAGTGGGCTTCTGGCATCTGGCTTATTACACATTGTGCTGGGAGGGAAGTAGGGGAGTTTCTGAAACGGTCTTTGTGGAGGGGCGGTGACTTGCCCCTCATTTTTTTTAATTGTTTATCGTTTGATGATCAGGTCGTCCCGCCGCAGCAGTTTCTTGATTGACTGCTTGGGATTGCCGAGGTATTTGACTTCGTCAGCAGTGAGCATTTTGTTAAAAATTGCGATCTCATCCAGTTTGCCGACATATCCGGTGTGGTTAAATCGCATGACCTGATCGGCCATATTCCAGGTGACTTCCTGATGAATGGGGCCTTTGCGGCCTTTTTCCACCCCGTCGATGTAGAGTGCCCATTCTGCGTTGGCCTGACCGCTGTTGAAATTGGACCAGGTGATGACGATGTGATGCCATTCGTTTGCCCGCCAGTTGAGCGGAGACACGGAGATGACACGTTCGCTGACCATCTGATCGGAAACATCCTGGGTCTTGTTGGGATAACACCCGAAGCGGAGGGCGCGTTCCGGGGCTTTTGAAAAATCGACAAACATGACCGCATCGTCCCAGGGGAAGGAGTTGTCTTCTTTTTTGCCAATGTGGAAGGGCTCCGGCCAGTCGGCTTCCAGGTCCTGGGTTGGATCGACGCTTAAAAAGAAGGAAACCGCCCCGGCAAAAGCCTGGTTGCTGTAGGGGAAATTTTCCTTTGCGCGGTAGGTAAGCGCACCCGCACCTTTTTCAAAGTAGATGTAGCCATCTATTTTTCCGTCCGTCAGGCTGGACTTCACGCCATCGATGACGGCATCGGACGGTCCGGCTGCCAGGGCTGCATCCACGCCTTCGCCGTTGGCAAAGAAAGTGGCAGAGGCTTTGAGGCTTTCTTCGATCACTTGTTCGGGACTTGCACAGGCAAATACCGTCGAAAGCAACAAAAGGCCCCAGATGGGCTTGACGTGAGGGGAGAAACAACGGGCCATGGGTCCGAACTCCTTTCTAAGGAACTGCAAGGCTTCAGGGGAAGCGACAGAGGCGATTGGGATTTTTCAATATTATAAAAAACTGTTGTTAACGCAAGACTTTTATCAAAAAACAAGATCTGTGCATCGGGCCGGTTGGAAGCATGCACCTCCAGATTGTTTTTTTAAAAAGAAGAAAGAGATTGGGGCCAAGAAGGGACAAGAAAAGGTGTGAAAAATCAGATGATTATGGCTGTTTGGCGGTGGGTGAAATGTCTTGACAACCCTTCCCGAATTCTGTTTCTTGAATAAAATTTCCTCCAAGTGCGTTAACGATTCTCCTTTTTCGTTTGTAGCACCGGGCTTTGAGAGCCCTTTTACCAGGAGCGATTCATGCACAAGGTTGGCACTGCAATTTTGTGGATCATCACAATATTTATGCTGTCTTCCGTCACCATTTTTAACCCGGGTCAGGTGACGGAGTTTTTTGTTGAGTTGTTTAATATTCAACCCAGCATTCCCGAGTTGAAACCCGTGGAGATCTCTGCACGGGATCGGGAGATTCAGTCCATCGCCTTGTCGATCACAGAAGACGATGTGCGCAAAACCGTGCAGGATCTGGCCGACATGGGCTCCCGGGTGCCAGGGTATCCGGGCCATCAAAAGGCCTTTGAATATGTAAAGCAACAGTTTGAACAGATCGGCCTGGAAGATATTCGCGTGGAGGAATTCCCGACCACCGTTCCTGTGGACAAGGGCGCTTCTTTAAGGCTGGTCGAAAGTGGCGATTCGGTGCCGCTTTTTGGATTGTGGCCCAACCACGTTCAGCCGCCTTCTTTGCCGGATGAGGGCGTGACGGGTAAGCTGGTTTATGGCGGCAAGGGCGAGTTTCAGGATTTGAACGGCAAACCGATGGACGGCAGTATTGTGCTGATGGATTTTGACTGTGGTCAGAACTATATGAATGCCCGGATGCTGGGTGCCAAGGCCATCCTTTTTTACGACAACGGTCGCGTGACCCACGGACAGGCCCTGGATAAATTTTTGCAGGTGCCGGTGGATGTGCCTCGGTTCTGGGTGGAGAAGGATAATGCGACCCGTTTGCTCCATCTGGCCAACACGACAATGCCGGATGTGACGGTGACTTCGAAAATGGATTGGGAGGAAGTCCCTGCCTGGAATATTTACGGAACCCTGCCCGGTCGAGATGAATATATCACCGAGCGCCAGGAACGAAAGTGGAAAGATCAGGTCATTTTGCTTTCCAGCTTTTACGATGCCATCTCCGTGGTGCCTGCCCGGGCGCCGGGCGCCGAAAATGCGTCTGGTATGGCAGCCCTTCTCGAGACGGCCAAGGTCTTAAAACAAAATCCGCCCAAATACTCGGTGATGTTTCTGGCCAACGGGGCCCATTTCCAGGGCCTGGCAGGGATTGCCGATTTTCTCTACAAACATTCCAGAGAAAGCGATCATTTTCGCGATTTGATCCCCGACAGTATTTCTGCCCAGGGTGCCTATGTAGATGGCGAGTTTATTTCACGCAATAGTGAAGAATTTCAGGAACTCATTCCTGGCAGCAAGAAGATCGACTTTCGGTTGTATGTGGGGCTAGATTTGTCGAGCGAATCGGCCCAGGTGGCGAGTTTTTCTCACGGAACTTTTAACAACCCGAACTGGCAGACCGACAACTATTTGAACAATCTGTTGGCACCCTATGCCGATAAATTTGATGCGTATATGGCCAAAGTGTTTCCCGGGGAAGAAGATCGGCATGTGGATGCTATTGCTCCACCCAAGCGGACCTGGAAGAACTTTATGCCCATTCGGCTTGGCTTCGACAGCGAACTGGTCACATTTGTGGGCAAAGAGGGGATTACGCTGGCCAATCCGGAAACCATTCGGAGGTTTGTGGATACCCCCAATGACCGGGTAGAAGTCATGCATATGGCCAATCTGACCCGCCAGGTGCAAACCGTGGTGGGGGCAATGATGAAGACCGGGGAAGATCCCGACTTCTTCCGGGTCTCCAAGCTGAAGCTTCAGGACCGGGGACACAGCTTGAAGGGGCGCGCACTCTGGTTTGATCGAAATATCGACTTTGCACTCCCCAGGGTGCCCGTGTCGGGCGGTCTTATAACGTATCGGCAGCCGGGCAATCCTGTGGTGAGTTGTGCCGGGGTACGAACGATGTTGATTGATAAGGCCGAGGAGGGGCCGATTTACAATGCCGCCAAAATTAAGGGGTCGGGGCCGGAATACGGACCTCTTAAAGCGGTGAAAAAGACCGGGACATTCGAGTTCAATATTATGCGCAACCGGTTTGCCAATCGGATTTTGTCGTACGAGATCGGCAAAGACGGGCGGATCACATCGGTAACCGATATGGGGTCCGAGGGCGATCAGAAGTTTCCCATTCAGCAGCGCTACGGCTGGTGGGAGAACGAGATGATGACGGTGTTGTTCAAGTGCCGGTCGATCAGTGTGTTTGAGATCATTGACTCAAGCTATCTGTCAGCACTGGACTTTATGACCATCTTGAATGCCAATGACACCACCCCGCTCGAATACGGCTATGCCTATTTGCCGGGGCAGAGCACCCAAGAAGGCAATGTGACACGTGCCGCGGTGGCTTTTGCCAAGGTGGACGAATTTACGCACAAAGCGGAACGGCTCAAGGTGTTGATGAGCACCGGCTTGTTCGGGGTGAAATATCTGTTGATTAATGCGCCTCAAGAATTTTTGGACAACCCGGTGGACAAGTGGGATGTGGACGATGCGATGCTGGAGAAATCCCGGGGGACAGGCTATGGTCCTGGTGTGATTACCCATCCGTCCTATCAGGCTGCAAGAGATATGTGGGTGATCGACGATGTCCGGATGAAGCAACTTGCCCAATATGGAATTGACAACACGCGGTTGCGGCTGTTGCACGAAGGGGCTCGCGAGGCCCTGCATGAGGCCAAACGGCATTTGGAAAATTACGATTATGAAGCCTTTATGGCCGCTTCCAGGCGTGCCTGGGGGCTGGAAGCTCGGGGATATCCCGAGGTGATGTCCACGGCCAACGATACGGTGCGCGGGATTATTTTCTATTTCATCTTGCTGTTGCCGTTTTCCTTTTTCTGCGAGCGGCTGTTGCTCGGTTTTTCGGACATTACCCGGCGTCTGGGTGGATTTGCTGGATTCTTTGTGCTGTTTTTCCTGATTTTGCGCTTTGTGCATCCGGCCTTCAAGTTGAGCAATTCGCCGTATATCATCTTCCTGGCCTTTGTGATTATGTCCCTCGGTGGGGTGGCAATAGTGATCGTGGTGTCCAAGTTTGGGGATGAGGTGCGGAAGATGAAAATGGCTTCGGCCGGGACCTATGATGCCGATGTGGGGCGGTTGAGTGCCACGACAGCTGCGATTGCGCTGGGGATTTCGAATTTGCGAAAACGGCCCCTTCGCACGGGGCTGACAGCGATGACGCTTACCCTGCTCACCTTTACCACGCTGTCGTTTACGTCTGTTCAGACGTCGATCCAGTTTTATAAGCTGCCCCGCGATAATGACCCGTCCTACCAGGGGGCTCTGGTGCGCGACCGGTCCTGGCGCGGCATGCAGGAGTCGGTTCTGAACTATTTACACAGTGCGTTTGAAGGGCGGGCCTCGATTGTTCCGCGTTCCTGGTATTTGTCGCAGGTTCGCGGCGAACGGGCCTATGTGAGTTTTTCCCGGGTGACGGAAGCATCGGCCGATCTGGGGCCGAAAGAAACCTATATCGATTTTGATGTAGGTGTGACGACCGGGAAAGACAGCTTTGTCAACGCGCTCCTGGGGCTCACGCCCGAAGAGCCGTCGGTGACGGGGGTGGATCAATATCTGATGAGCGGGCGCTGGTTCGAGCCGGGCGAAGAGTTTGTCTGCCTTTTGCCCAACGATTTGGCCGAACTGGTCGGCATCTACCCGGAAGATGTGGGCAAGGCACAGATTGAGTTGCAGGGGCAGCTGTTCACGGTGATCGGGATTCTGGATTCGGAAGGTTTCAACAAGTTTAAAGATCTCGACGATGAAAAGCTGACGCCTGTCGATACGGTGAAGGAAAAAGACGACCTGGCCGATGCGCAAGACCAGGACCCCCGGGTTGTGGCTGCCGCGCCGATTGAGACCTTTACCCACCTGGAGTCGACCAACACCCTGATTTTGCCATATGAGTATATTATGGATATTGGGGGCACGCTGGCTTCTGTGGCCATTGCAAACTTCAAGGATGATGATGGCCGGCTGAAAGAGAATTTTGTGCCCGATATCGAAGAATTTATGACCCGCGTGTCGCTCACCATGTTTGTGGGCTACCAGGACGGAGTGACGGTTTACAGTTCGATCGGATCCACCTCGTTGGCGGGGCTGGGAAATCTGTTTATCCCAATCCTGATTGCTGCGCTGATTGTGCTCAATACGATGATGGGCGCGGTTTACGAGCGGTTCCGGGAAATCAGCATTTATTCGGCAGTCGGACTGGCACCAAACCATATTGCGGCCCTTTTTCTGGCAGAAGCGGGGGTGTTTGCCACCCTCGGGGCGGTACTCGGCTATCTCATTGGGCAGGTGCTGGTGCTGATATTGTACGAACATGGGCTTTTGGGCGGGCTGGAATTAAACTACTCGTCTCTGTCGGCCATTTCGGCCACGTTAATTGTAATGGCCACTGTATTCTTGTCCACGTTATATCCGGCCAAGAAAGCGGCCGATATGGCTGTTCCGGATGTGACGCGCAAGTGGGAATTTCCCGATCCGGATGGCGACCGCTGGTTGTTTGACTTCCCGTTTACGGTGGGCGGTGCCGAAGTGCTGGGGATGTATACCTATTTGACCCGGGTGTTTGAATCGTATGGAGAGGGGTCGGTTGGCGACTTTGTGGCCGACCATGTTCGATTCACCTCGACCGATTTTCAAGGCGAGCCCCAATATGATATCCGGCTCACCACCTGGCTGGCCCCCTATGACCTGGGGATCAGTCAGGATGTGGAGTTGAAGGCAATTCCGACCGGGGAGCACAATATCTACAAGATTGAAGTGATTATTAACCGGTTGAGCGGAGACGTGGCTTCCTGGAAACGGATCAATCGGGGGTTCTTGAATGTGCTGCGAAAGCGGTTCCTGGTCTGGAGAACCATCCCTGGCGAACTCAGAGTGCAATATGCAGATGAAGGCCAGCAGATGCTTTCGGAAGGGGCACAGCAGGCGACTGCTTGATGGTATTTTCAAATGGAAGATTGAAACACGCCAAATCTTTCATTTCTCTTAGGAGGGATGGCATTGGCAACCGAACCGACGGACGAACAGCAAGAAGATCTTGAACAATATGAAAATATCATGCCCGAGGACGCGCCCTATGAGGATGGGTTTAATCTTAAGACGCTCTGGGCAACTTTTTTTGTAGGTATTGTGATGTTGCCGGGGGCGATCTATCTGGGGCTGGTGACCGGTCAAAGTATGGCTGGCGCTTCGGAGTGGGTCACCATCATCTTGTTCCTTGAGATTGCCAAACGCAGCTTTGTGCGGCTCAGAACGCAGGAGATTCTCATCATCTACTGGGTCGCTGCCGGGCTTTTAGGAATCGGGGTTCGTTTGGGCACTGGCGCTCATATGTACGGCGGACCCTTCGGCGGTCTGATCTGGGACCAATATCTGTTGCAGTCGCCCGCCGCCCAGGGGATATCGAGTTATGTCCCCAAATGGGTGGTGCCGCCGATTGATTCGCCGGTATATGCCGACCGGACTTTTATCCACCGCGACTGGCTGTTGCCAGTTGGTATCCTGTTCCTGGTCATGGTGGTCAATAATACCGCCCGATACTCGTTTGGCTACATCATGTTTCGGGTGACCAGTGATATCGAGCGACTGCCCTTTCCAATGGAACCGGTACAGGCCCGGGGTATAACGGCATTGGCGGAAACTTCGGCCAAGGAGGAAGGCTGGCGCTGGCGGGTGTTTAGCACAGGGACCTGCATCGGCCTGGTCTGGGGGTTGCTCTATGTGGTGGTGCCCACGCTATCCGGGATCTTTTTGACCCAGACGGTACAGGTGTTGCCGATCCCGTTTATTGATTTTACGGCCGAAATCAAAACGATTTTGCCTGCTGCTGTTTTCGGGATCGGGACCGATCTGGGGCATTTGATTCTCGGATTTGTACTGCCATTTTGGGTTGTTGTCGGGCAGTTTATCGGATCTGTACTGGCCAATCTGGTGATCAATCCAATCCTGTATAATTTTGAAATTCTGACACGCTGGTCCCCGGGTATGACAGCCATTCCGGCTAATATTTCCAACAAATTTGACTTCTGGATCAGCTTTGGAATTGGAACGGCTCTTGTGATTGCCATTGCGGGTTTTGCGCTGGTTGGGAAGACGGTTATGGAGCAACGTCGACAGCAGAAAGAGACCGGGCATCGCACGACTCGGTTGAATCTGAAGGATCTGCCGGAGGGCCGAGGAGATGTACCTATGAAATGGCCGCTGGCATTTTGGGTGCTGGCGTCTTTCGTCACCATTGGTCTGTGTCAATGGTTGGTGCCTGAGTTCCACTGGGCCTGGTTGGTGTTTTTTGCTTTTATTTACACGCCGATCTCCTCCTATATCGGGGCACGCATGATCGGGTTGACCGGAAGTCCTTATGGCGCGAGCATTCCCTATCTTCGGGAGGCCGCCATTTTCCTGTCGGGTTACAAAGGAGTTGGTATCTGGTTTGCGCCCCTTCCACTGCATGATCATGGCACTGCGGTGCGGGCTTACAAACAACTCGAACTGACCAAGACAAAAATGGGCAGCTATTTCAAAATGATCATTTTGACAATGGCGGTCATTTTTCTGTGCAGTTTCATGTTTTGGGAATTTATCTGGCGGTTAGGTCCGATTCCATCGTCGACCTATCCCTACGTGCAGATGTTTTGGCCGTTTGAGGCAACCATGCAGACGATGTGGTTAAAATCGACATTGCCAGAAGACGCGGTTCGAGGCGCAGCGGGTTTGGAACTGCTTATGGACATCATCAAGTTCAAATATGTTGCTACGGGTTTTGTTTCGGGCGGGGCCGTTTACTTGATCTTATCGATACTGAAAGTTCCTACGTTGGCATTTTACGGATTTGTGGGTGGGCTTGCCCAGTGGCCTCATTTCGTGATTCTGAATTTTGCCGGCGCTATGCTCGGGCGCTACCATTTCGCCAAGCGGTTCGGCGAAACCAAATGGAAGGCTTATGCACCCATTTTGTTGGCGGGATATTCTTGCGGGATGGGCCTGATTGGCATGACGTCTATTGCTGTTGCATTGATCTCTAAGGCTGTCTCCCAGGTGATCTATTAGAGGCAAATGGTCTAAATTTGGGAACTTTTGTCCGGGTCTCTGCCGTCTAATGGTTGACCGATCTGCTCAGGACCATCTTGCGGGCAGGGAAATAGGTACCATTATTTACAAGGAGAAGGGCAATGTTGAAGCGATTTGTGTTCTTTCTACTGGTTTTTCTGGTCGCTACAGTGGTTGAAGCGCAACCGCCCCGGGGTGGTGGTCGTGGTGGCCCTGGTGGTGGTCGTGGAGGACGTGGGGGCGCTGCGTTCCTGGTGAACCGGATGGTTCCGATTGAACAGGTGATGGGTTATCTGGCATTTGACGATAAGATTGCTTTGAAAGACGATCAGTTGCTCAAAATTCGGCAGGCATTGAAAGAGTTGAATGGCAAGCGGGATGGCCTCCGACAGGAACTTCAGGGGCAGGGAGAGGGTGGCGATATGCAGGCTGCCCGACAAAAGGTGATGATACTTGCCCGTCAAATGAATCAGGCTGTGGCAGGTGTGCTGGATGCCAAGCAAACGGAAGAATATAAAGGATATATGAAGCGGATGCAGGAACGGGCCCAGCGTGGTGGTGGTGGTCGTGGTGGCCAGGGTGGCCGTCGGCGGGGTCAAGGCGGGGGTGGCGGGGGTGCTTGACAGAAACCGCCTGTCTTTTTGGCGGCCTGGGATCTTTCCCAGGCCGCTTTTTTGGTTGTATGTAGCAGGTGCCCATCGAATCACAGGTTGTCAAGGAGAGAAAAAAGTGTACATTAACAGTAGGATTTTTGAATCCATTCGGTGGGATTTTCTATGGAGCAAGCACTCAATCACGTTGAGGTACCCTTCACGTTTGCCGTGATCGGGGATGCCCATTTCACACCCCCTGAGGCCATCCAGTCTGAGCGATGGCGGGGCGATTCTGGACGGCCTTTGGAGACGGAGGAATATGTCGAGAATGTCACCTATGCCCTCAAGCCCATGCTGGATGCGGTGCAATCGGCCGACCCTTCTTTTGTGGTGTTGACCGGCGATGTGGTTGAGGGGGCGGGCAGAGACGACCGGGAATTGGAAGCCGGCTTGTCCTTTTTTGATGGGTATGGCTTGCCGCTCTTTTTTGCCCGGGGCAATTATGAGCCCGAGGGGACATTCGAGCGGGTGATCCTGCCGTATATGGGGCAACATCTGGGGTGGACGCCGGAGGAACGGCACCATTTTTTTGACGTGGCCGGATGTCGGTTTGTGTTCCTCGATGCGGCGTCCTGGGAAAAACGAGGGGGTCAATATGAATGGCTGGCCGATCTGCTCAAGCGGAGTCAGAAATTGGACCTGGAGCGGATTTTTCTGTTTGGTCACTATCCCATCTGGCCTGTTTACCGTGCGTTTTTTACCGATCCGGATTTTCAAGAGGATCTCATTGACTTGATGTCGCAATACCCGGTGGATGCCTATTTTTGTGGACATACGCACAATCAGAGTGTGATCCAGCACCGAACCAAGGGGTTGCCCGCCCTGCAATTTATGAGTGCCCCGATTGGTTTGTCCGACGAACTTCCTATTGCGCTGGATCGCGTGCAAGCCCTTTTGCCCGATCCCGATAATTTGCTGGCGTATTGGCCCGGCTATTTGGAAAATACGGCACCCGGCTGGTTTATGGTGCGTGTGGATCACCAGGCAGCGCGGGTGTCCTGGCACCATCTCAATCGGGGGGTTGAAGCAGTTGTGGAGTGGTCGAAAAAGGGGGAAGTGACGTCTTTCTGGCAGATGGTTCACCCCGAAGATGCCCGGTTGATCGACCGAGATTTGGGGGCCGTTCGCCGGGCTTTTCTGCGGTTTTGTGCCTGGGGAGGGACTCAGGATGAAGCCCAGGTGTTTTTGAATGGCAAATCCATCGGTCGTCTTCCCAGGGGAGAATCCTACGCATCCCGCCGGATGGAATTGCCCGCTCCTCTTGTCCAGATGGAAAACCGGGTACGTATCGAAACCCTGGAGGGGAGGCTGACGCTGGGCAATCTGGTCATCGAAGCCGTACTGCCCGGGGGGCGTTATGTGCGCACCCGACCCACCGGGGAATTGTTTACCTGGTGGAACCGCTGGGATCGCTGGGGCATGACGGGCGTGAAAAAGTTGAAGGTCGGTCGGCCGCTGATCACGATGTTGTCGTTTCGATAAACCAACGAAGGACCTAAGATGACAGATCCAAAGCACACCAATCGCCTGATTGGCGAGACCAGTCCCTATTTGTTGCAACATGCCCATAATCCGGTGGACTGGTTTCCCTGGTGCGACGAGGTATTGCAGAAGGCGGTGGAGGAAGACCGGCCTATTTTTTTGAGCATTGGCTACTCGGCATGTCATTGGTGTCATGTCATGGAGCACGAGTCGTTTGAAAATGAGTCCATTGCAGAAATCATGAATGCCCATTTTATGAATATTAAGGTGGACCGAGAAGAGAGACCCGATTTGGATGAGATTTATATGAATGCCGTGCAGATGATGACCGGATCGGGGGGGTGGCCGATGAGCATTTTTTTAACGCCTCAGGGGCAACCGTTTTACGGAGGAACGTATTTTCCGCCCGACAATCGGTATGGGCGTCCCGGTTTTCCCCAGGTGCTGGAATCGGTTGCGCAGCATTATCGAAACCATCGGGATAAAGTGAGCGAAGCTGCCGGCCGGTTGATGGACGGGCTTCATCGGATGGCCCATTTGAAGGCACTGCCCGAGGCTCTGGAACCGGGATTGTTTTCGGCGGCCTTTGCTCAGATTGCCGGAAATTTTGATAAAAAAAACGGGGGATTTGGCACTCAGCCCAAGTTTCCGAATACGATGAACCTGTCGATTTGTTTGCGGGAATGGGTTCGCAGGGCAAACCAGGAAGCGTTGGATATGGTGGTTTTGACCCTGGAGAAGATGGCCCGGGGTGGCATTTACGATCAACTGGGGGGTGGATTCCACCGGTATTCTGTGGACCACCACTGGCTGGCACCGCACTTTGAAAAGATGCTGTATGACAATGCCCTCCTGGCACGGCTTTATGTAGAGGCCTTTCAGGTGACCCGGAAGCCTTTGTTCCAACGCGTGGTAGATGAAACGCTGGCATATGTCATACGGGAGATGACCCATCCGGAGGGCGGATTTTATTCTACACAGGATGCGGACAGCGAAGGGGAAGAGGGGAAGTTTTTTGTGTGGGAGTCCGATGAGGTGCAAGCCCTGTTGGGAGAAGAAGATGCCGCTTTGTTTGAGCGGTATTTCGACATTCGTTCGGGTGGAAACTTTGAACACGGGATGAGTATTTTGAATGTGCCGGAAGACCTGGAAGCACTTTCCCGGTTTTTACAGGTAACGCCAGAAAAGTTCCAAACGGCGATCGAAAAAGGGAAACGCATTTTATTTGACCATCGGGAAAAGCGGGTGAAGCCGGGCCTGGACGATAAGATCCAGGTCAACTGGAACGGGTTGATGATTTCGGCATTTGCCGTGGCCTATCAGGCATTTGGAGACCCCGCCTATCTGGAGGCCGGAAGCCGGGCAGCCCAATTTATTCTGGATAATATGCGGTCCGAAGCGGGCGGTTTGTGCCATATTTGGAAGGATGGCAAGGCCGGGTTTCATGGCTATCAGGACGATTGTGCGTTTTTGATTGCCGGCCTGATTGATCTGTACGAGGCCAGTTTCGATCTGGCCTGGCTAAAACAGGCACAGGAGCTTACGGAAACGATGATCGCGCAGTTCTGGGACGAAAAAGAGGGGGGCTTCTTTTATACGGGCACGGACCATGAAGCGCTGATTGTTCGGTCGAAAAACCCGTATGACAATGCCATTCCGTCGGGCAATTCGGTCGGGGCATTCGTTTTGATGCGGCTGGGCGCGTTGCTCGGGCGAGAGGATTTTTGGGACAAGGCTGAACGGACCATTCGGCTTTTTCAGCCGTTTTTGAAAGAAATGCCTTCGGGGTTTGGGCATATGGCGTGTGCGCTTGATTTTTTCCAGCAGCGCCCCGTGGAAGTTGCCATTGTGGGTTCTCTTACAGAGGCAGATACCAGGGCATTGGTGGCGGCTGTGAATCGAAACTGGATGCCCAATCGGGTGGTAAGCGTATCCGATCTGGAAGGGGGAACGGCGGATTGGATTCCTTTGCTCGTGGGAAAAACACAGGTAGATGGCCGCGCAGCGGCTTATGTGTGTCAAAATTTTACGTGTTCTGCTCCAGTGACCGATAGCGAAGAACTGGTACATTTGCTTGAAAGCCCCCCCCCATAATATTTCAATCAAAAAGCCCCTCCAGGGTAAGGAGAGGCTTTTTGTCTTATGGTCGGCCGGAATATTTCCAGAAATTTCCAGAAATCTTTTTAATAAAACCCTCTGGTCTTGGACGGAGTTTGTGAAAGTGGGTCCGGCGCAGACTTTTCAGGAACCAGGTCGGCTTCGACGCTGTTTTCTTCGAAGATCTGTCGGGCGACATAGATTGGGAATTTCATTCGGACGGCCAGGGCAATAGAATCACTGGGGCGGGCGTCGACTTCGGTGCGGGTGCCGTCGGCCTGCTGGAGGGTGAGGACGGCAAAATAAGTCCCGGATTCACGATCGTCGAGAGGACGCATCTGGTCAATTTGCGCAGATAAAATGCGGGTGCCTGCGGCTTCCAGAACATTTTGGAACAGGTCGTGTGTAAGCGGGCGGGGAAAATCGACCTCCTGAAGTTTCCGCCAGATGGCGTTGCCTTCGCACTGCCCAATGAAGATGGGCAGGAATCGGTTGGTCTGTCCGTGATGCAGATAGACAATCCAGGAAGCGTGTCGCTTCAAGGGATAGGCACCGTAGATTTGGGCCTCGATAAAATCTGGCTGGTCGGGGGCCACCTTCTGTCCCGGCGTTTCTTGAGACAAGCAGGTGAGAATGGTGAGGAGAATACAGGTCCGGAAAAGCGTCATCGGACACTCCTTATGGGAAGGGGATGGGGACAATCAACCCGATGGTTGGGAAAATATAGATTGGGTTGGGATGGAATGCAACCCGAATCTGGATACGGCGCTTTGCAGGTTGACAAAATCTACCAAAATGTCTATTTTATAAAGCTTCCTAAATACCTGAAGTTTATTGACCTTAATCAAGAAATAGAGGCCGCTATGATTGCCAGTATGACCGGCTTTGGAAAAGGAGAGACCGAAGCGGGCGAATATCGTGCTTCCGTCGAAGTTCGATCGGTAAACGGGCGCTATGGCGACGTGGTCGTGCATATATCCCGCTCCTTATCCGAATTGGAATCTCGGATCAAGTCGGCGGTGCTGGAAACGGTATCCCGTGGGCGGGTGGATGTTTCGGTGAATGTGGAAGGACAGCAGACCGAGCAGGGACGCCCCGTGTTGAACCTGGATGTCGTGGATGCCTATGGGGAGGTATTGGCCGTTTTGAAAGAGCGGTTGCAGTTGTCTGGAGAGGCCGACCTGGCGGCGGTTGTAACCTTGCCCCATCTATTTAATTTTGAATCGCAGGGCCTGGATTTGGACGCGGTTTGGGAAGCCATCGCACCTGCTATTCAAGAGGCCGTGTCCGGCTGTTTGAATATGCGAAAAGCCGAGGGCAAAAAACTGGCCGAAGATTTTGTGGCTCGCATTGGCATTTTGGAAGATTTGCTCCAGCAAGTGGAGGCGCTTGCCCCGGAGCGGGTGGTGACCATCCGCCAGAAGCTGGAAGACAAGCTGGCCATGTTGCTCACTCCCGAGCAGGTCGATGAGAACCGCCTGTTGATGGAGATCAGCATTTTGGCCGAGCGCAGCGATGTGACCGAAGAATGCGTGCGCTTCTACAGTCACAATGCGCAGTTCCTGGAAACGATGAAGCGAAATGAGGCGGTCGGGCGTCGGCTGAATTTTCTGCTTCAGGAAATGTTGCGGGAAGCCAATACCATTGGTTCCAAGGCCGGAGACGCCGAGATTGCCCACCTGGTGGTGGAGATGAAGGAAGAGATCGAGAAGCTTAAGGAGCAGGTGCAAAATATCGAATGAGTGTGATCTTTACCGCTTATGGAAAAATACGAACCCTCAACCCTTCGGGATTTGCGTCAACGGTTTCAGGACAACCCAGGGGCCTTTGCTGTTGTTGTGGCCGGGCCGTCGGGGGCGGGGAAGACATCTATTTGTCAGGAAGTGTTGGTGTATGATCCTGACGTCCGGCGTTGTGTGACCACTACCACCCGTCCGAAGCGGTCGGACGAAGTCGATGGCGTGATGCGCCATTTTGTTTCTGAGGAAACCTTTGCCGACCTAGAGGTGCAAGACGCATTTGTTGAGCAGGCGATCGTATACGGGTTTCGATACGGGGCCACGTTTGAAGAGGTTATCAAAGCCCTGTCCGACAACCGTGTGATGCTGATGGATGTGGATGTGCAGGGGGTGGAGACGTGGAAGCAAGTTTTGCAAAACCACTGTGTGACCGTTTTTGTTTTGCCACCTTCGCTGGAGGAACTCGAAGTTCGACTGAAGGGCAGGCAGACAGAGGAGGAAACCTCGCTCCAGATCCGATTGGAAAATGCGATTGGAGAAATGCGCCAGGCGGGGTCCTACGATTATTTGATTGTGAACGACGACTTGGATCGGTCGGTGGCAGATTTGCTGGCCATTATTCGGGCCGAACGCAGCAAGGCCTCACGAAAAAAAGAGGCATTGTCCAACCTGGGTATTTCGGAATCTTCCGTTGCCCATCACTGAAGGAGCACATGGATGGCACAAGTTTTTTTTACAGAAGAGTTTGCTCGAGATGGTTTGAACCCGTATGAGGCGGTTCTTATGGCCTCCAAGGAATCGCGTCGGCTCAACAAGATTCGCCTGATGAACGACCTGGCCGAGGGGGAAGAAAAGGTCACGACACTGGCCATGAAGCGTCTGGTCAACAAAAAGATTGAATTGTCATATGGCGAAGGCGAGGCAGGAGATGCCGCTTCAAAATAGGCGGATTTTGTTGGGTGTAAGCGGGGGGATTGCCGCCTACAAGGGGGTAGAGGTGATGCGGCGCTTGCAAAAGGCCGGCGCTGAGGTGCGGGTGGTGATGACAAAGGCCGCCCAGAAATTTGTGCAACCCCTCACGTTTGAAGCCCTGTCGCACCACAAAGTCTATACCGATCTGTTTCCGTCCGAAGGGGATCCCGATGTCATTCACGTGATGTTGGGAAACTGGCCGGACCTGATCGTGGTTGTCCCGGCAACGGCCAATCTGATCGGTAAGATGGCCCATGGCCTGGCCGATGATTTGCTGACCTGCACCCTTTTGTCTTCTTCGGCGCCCGTTTTGTTGGCCCCTGCAATGGAAACCCAGATGTATGTACATCCTGCCGTGCAGCGGAATCTGGCTTTTTTGAAAGAGGCGGGATATGCTCAGGTCGGCCCAGAATCCGGCGATCTGGCCTCGGGCACCCGGGGTGTTGGACGGCTGTCGGAACCAAAAAAAATCGTGGAAGCCGTTTCCGTGTGTCTGGGCAGAACCCAGGATTTTCGGGGCAAACGCATTGTGGTCACGGCAGGCAGGACCGAACAGGATATCGATCCTGTTCGGTTTATCACCAACCGGTCGACCGGCAAAATGGGGAATGCGGGTGCACAACAGTCCTGGATGCGAGGGGCCGAAGTGGTGTTGAGTAGTGGACCGCGCAATTTGGAACCGCCCTCCGGGGTGGAAGTGATCGGGATTCGGACGGTGGCGGACTTGAAGGCGGCAACGACCACGGCGTTTAAAGATGCCGATGCCCTGATTATGACGGCGGCGGTGCTGGATTTCAGGCCCAAAGAGGTGTCGGCTGCCAAGATCAAAAAGTTGGGGGCCGGGTTGTCCCTAGACCTGGTACCGAACGATGATTTCCTGGTTTCTCTGGGGAAAAACAAGGGCGATCGGGTGGTGGTAGGCTTTGCAATGGAAACCGAGCAGGGCTTGGAAAATGCCCGGAAGAAACTGGAAGCCAAGCATCTGGATTTGATTGTGTTGAACAATTTGACCGATGAAGGGGCGGGATTTGCGGTGGATACCAATGTGGTCACCCTCATCGAGAGCCAGGGACAGGTGGAAGCCCTGCCGCTGATGTCCAAGCAGGCGGTGGCCGATCGGATTCTGGACTGGGTGGGAGATCGCTGGGGCTGAATTGGGGAGGACGGTTTTTGTGGAACCTTCGGTAGAACAGGAAGTCCGAGAGATTCTGGGACTTGCAAGGCAGTATTTGAAAGCTCAGGTCGATCTGGGTGTGGGTTGGGTGCCGCGAAAAGAGGGGGTGCAAACCGGTGTGGCAGATGACCTGGAAGCCTTTCACCAATCGACGCTCGATTGTCAGCAATGTCGGCTGGCGCAGGGCAGGCGGACGGTGGTGTTTGGAAGTGGGAATCCAAACGCCGATATTCTGTTTGTAGGAGAAGCACCCGGGGCCGAAGAAGACCGCCAGGGTGTGCCTTTTGTTGGGGCTGCCGGGCGGTTGTTGACCCGAATGATTGAATCGATAGGATTGAAGCGCGAGGCGGTCTATATTGCCAACGTGATCAAGTGTCGGCCCCCCGGCAATCGGGACCCCCAGCGCGATGAAATTGAAGCGTGTGAACCGTATTTGATTCGACAAATTGAAATGATTCAGCCGGTTGTGATTTGTACGCTGGGCAGGTTTGCGGCCCAAACCCTATTACAGACCACCGAATCGATGGGCCGGTTGCGCGGCAAGGTTTTTTCCTACCGGGGCATCAAGCTCATTCCAACCTATCACCCTGCTGCACTGTTGCGAAACGAAGGGTGGAAACGTCCGACCTGGGAAGATTTAAAGCTGCTTCGCAGGGAATATGACGGCACTCAATTTTGAGTATGGCGACCCATCAACCCACAGTTCCTATTGAACAGACTTTGGCCGAGCGCACCTTGCCCCAGGCCCGCGAAGTGGAACGCGCCGTGCTCGGGGCAATGCTCATTGATAACCTGGCTATCGCCCGGGTGGTTGAAGTGCTGGGGGATGAATCCGCATTTTACCACACGCCGCACCGCCGGGTGTATGCTGCGATCTTGAAACTGTATGAGCGTGGAGAACCCGCCGATCAGGTGACGCTGTCGGAAGAACTGAGCCGAAGGGGGCAACTGGACGAAGTGGGCGGGCCGGTCTTTGTTGCCGAACTTGCCGGGGAGATGGCCACGGCGGCCAATGCGGAATACCACGCCAATATTGTTCTGGAAAAAGCACAGCGACGTCGGTTGATTGATGCGTCCACCCAGACCATTACGGAATCTTATGCGGAAGGCGAAGATGTCCGGGCGATTATTGACCGGGCCGAGCAGCGGGTTTTCCGCATTGCCGAGGGAGAATTGAGCCAGGGCGTCCGGTCTTTGGAGTCGGCGCTTGGGGAAACGTTCGCCCAAATTGAAAGGGTCCACGAACGGGCGGGCGCACTTTCGGGAGTGACGACCGGCTATACCGAAATGGACGAGATTACGGCCGGTTTGCAGGCTTCGGAGATGATCATTTTAGCCTCCCGCCCCTCGATGGGCAAAACGGCGCTGACGCTCTGTATAGCCCGCAATGCGGCCGTGAAGGGCAATACGCCGGTGTTGTTTTTTTCGTTGGAAATGGGCATTGAGCAGTTGATTCAACGGCTGCTCTGTTCCGAGGCCCGGGTGAATTCTCACCGGCTTCGGACCGGCAGGCTTTCCGAAGAAGAGTGGCAGCGGTTGGCCGCCTGGACGGGGAAGTTGTATGACGCACCCATTTATATCGACGATACGCCAGCGCTGTCGCTTTTAGAGCTACGGGCCAAATCGCGTCGGGCCAAGGTAGAACACGATATCGGCCTGATTATCATCGACTACTTGCAGTTGATGACAACCTCGAATCAATTCCAGAGCCGAGAGCAAGAAATCGCAGAGATTTCCCGATCGGTTAAGGCGCTGGCCAAGGAACTGAAGATACCGGTGGTGGCCTGCGCCCAGCTTTCTCGGGCTGTGGAAGGCCGGGTGGACAAGCGACCTCAGCTGGCCGATTTGAGGGAATCGGGCAGTCTGGAGCAGGACGCCGACGTGGTGATGTTCCTGTTCCGGCCCGAAGTGTACGGGCTGACCGACGAGGAGGGGAATACCCAGGAAGGGGTGGCCGAGGTGATTATTGGCAAACAGCGCAACGGTCCGGTAGGCAGTGTGTTTTTGACCTTTGTGGGAGAATATCTGCGCTTTGAAGAGCCTGAGTTGTACCGGGATTTCCCTCAGTGACGGGAGGCGGTTATGGCCAAAGTGCGCACCCGGTTTGTGTGTCAGGGATGTGGGGCGGAAGCTTCCAGATGGTTCGGGCGGTGTAAGGGGTGCGGGACCTGGAACACCTGTGTGGAAGAAACGGTTGCCCCTCCTCCGACAAAGCAGAAGGGGATTGGATTCGTTTCGGGGCTGGCCAAAGCCCCCGTGCCGATTACCGAGGTGGACGGGCATCTTGAAGCGCGAATCAAAACCCGGATCGGCGAGTTCGATCGCACTTTGGGAGGCGGAATTGTGCCGGGGATGGTGGCTCTGATAGGGGGCGATCCGGGGATCGGAAAATCGACGCTGTTGTTGCAAGGGATTTGCCAGCTGGCCCTGGAAGGGTTGAAAACTTTATACGTTTCGGCCGAGGAGTCGTTGCCCCAAACCCGAATGCGGGCGCAGCGGACCGGGTCGCTTTCCGACCAGCTCTATCTGGTGTCCGAATCCAATCTGGAGCTGATTTTGACCTTTATCGAAGACCTCCAGCCGACGGCGGTTGTGATCGATTCGGTGCAGGCGATTTACCATCCCGACTTGCAAAGCGCCCCCGGAAGTGTGAGCCAGGTGCGGGAGTGTTCTGCCCGGCTGGTGTCTTTGGCCAAGCGTACGGGTGTTGCGGTATTTTTGGTGGGCCACGTGACCAAGGAAGGGACGGTTGCAGGGCCGCGTGTGGTGGAACACCTGGTGGATACCGTGCTGTATCTGGAAGGGGAACGCCACGGGGCGTTTCGGATTTTGAGGGCCGCGAAAAATCGGTTTGGGTCGACCAACGAGATTGGCATTTTTGAAATGTCCGATCGGGGGATGCTGGCTGTTGAAAATCCTTCCCAGGTTTTTTTGAGCGACAGAGATGTGGACCGGAAGGGAACGGTCACGGTCTGTTCGATGGAAGGCACCCGGCCGATTCTGGTGGAAATTCAGGCGCTGGTGGCAGCCAGCAATTTTGGATATCCCCAACGGGTTGCGACCGGTTTCGATGCACGAAGAATGGCCATTTTGATTGCCATTCTGGAGAAACGGTCGGGGCTTCAACTGGGTTCCCAGGATATTTTTGTGAACGTTGCCGGTGGCCTGAAGCTCGGTGAACCTGCTGTGGATCTTGGGGTGGCTCTGTCGATGGTGTCCAGTTTTCGAGACCGCCAGGTAGGGCCTACTACTGTTGCGGTGGGAGAACTGGGATTGGGTGGGGAGGTTCGGCCCGTCAGCCAGATGGACCGGCGGATCAACGAGGCCTACAAACTGGGGTTTACCCGTTGTATTTTGGCCAAGGCCAATCTGACGGGGTTGAAGGTGCCGGACGGAATGGAAGCCATTGGGGTTGCTGAAATTGATGCAGCCCAGGAAGTTGCATTTACCTAGAAGGCGAGCGAGGGTATTTATGATACAGAGCAGATCTGCGGTACGGATTTCAAAGCTTTTGTCCTTGATGTTGCGCCACCGACCGGATGAATTCGGCCTGGAGGTCGATGCGTTTGGGTTTGCCGATGTGGAGGCTGTTTTGTCGGCACTCCAGGCAAAGGACGGGGAGGTGACGATGGAGGATGTAGAGGCTGTGGTGTACGACGGTGAAAAGCAACGATTTGAGATCAAAGACGGTCGCATCCGTGCCCGATATGGTCATAGCTTTCCCATTGACCTGGGCGTAGACCCTGCCGAACCGCCTGAATTTCTTTATAAAGGGGTTTCGCCAAAGGAAGTGGAGGGCATCTTGTCCGAAGGGCTGACGCCGATAGATCGACAATTTGTGCACCTGTCGTTTGAATCCGAAGTGGCCGCTCAAATAGGGGGTGGACGCGGACGACCGAGTGCGGTGATTCGGGTGGCGGCACAGGAAGCCCACGAGGCGGGTGTTGCATTTTTCGATTGCGGACCAACGGTGTTGACCGAGCAGGTGCCGACTGAATTTTTGACCCTCGAACAGAGACCGGAACGGGAAGCGTATCCGCCCGCCCCTACTCCCCCCCCGGCGAATGAAGCAGTTGCTTCCCAAGAAGTGACCTATGGACGGAGGCGGAGGTTTTCTTCGAGGCGATAATATCGGGATGGTAGGATACCGGCGTTTTCAAGATCGTTGGGTAGACTTTGACTCGGATCCTCCTGTGGTCTTTTCTCCCCAGATATTTTTAAGAGGCCAGCGTGTATGGCGAAGTCGCGAAAAAAACCATCTCCCATTTCTGCAGTGCTGGAAGTGGCAGCCGATCTTGCGCAACAGCTGCAGGCAGACAAAATTCTGGTGATGGCCGAAGTGGGCGTGCGTCGCGAGGCAATTTTGGCATTGCATCAGGTGTGTTCGACGCTGGTTGTGACGCAGAACAAACGGTTTTTAGTGGGTATCGAAGACTTCGGGATTGGACGCCTGACCTTCGATTTTGACGTCGACGGTATGGCCAATGTCGAATGGGTCCGGCAGGCGATTATTCTGGGGATGGAGGGCGGCTTCATCCAGCGGGGCAGCCTGGTGATCTGTGTAACACACCTCTTGGAATCCCGCGGGGTGGACTCGGTGGTGGCGGTGGACACAAGTCGGGGGTTTGAAGGATTTTATCCAGACAGTGTGGTGGCCCTGGCAGGGGATTATCCCATCGAGGTGGTCAAGGCCGCTCTGGATCTGGCGGTGGATATCGGTCAGGAAGGTCGCGAAGGCGATCCGATCGGGGCGCTTTTTGTGATTGGAGATTCGGAACGGGTGTTGACGCATTCCAGGACAATGACATTTGACCCGTTTCGGGGCTATTCGGAACGGGAAAAAAATATCTGCAATGCCGATAACCGGGAGGGCATCAAAGAGGTTGCCCGAATGGACGGCGCTTTTGTCATTCAAGATCACGGCGTGGTTGTTTCGGGGAGCCGATATATTTCGGCAGACGTACAGGGATTGGTGCTGCCCAAAGGACTGGGGGCGCGACATGTGGCGGCGGCTTCGATTACAAAGCATACCCGGGCCATCGCGATTGCGGTTTCTCAGTCTACGGGTGTGGTTCGGGCCTTTAAGGAGGGCAAAATTGTGTTGCGTGTCGATCCGTCTAGACGCAGCATTAGCGGAAATTGGAGGCGATAGGAAGGGATTATGGAAGCCATTGTGATTGGGGCAGGGCAGGCAGGGACCCACATTGCTCAGGTGCTCTCGATGGACCACCACAATGTGACGCTGATCGATACCGATCGGGAACGGATTTTGCGGGCCGAAGAGACCCTGGATGTGCGCACGATTTGCGACCACGGGGCCAGTGAAACGTATTCCTACATGAGTTGAATTCACCACAGACTAATTTTCCCCGCGTAGGGAAAATTAGTCTGTATTTAATAAATGTTTGTAAACATTATAAATATGGTTCCTCGCTGTTTGGTGTGGGTGACATTATAGACTGGCCGGAATTTCTTTCGAAACTAAGCGCCGCTGGGAACGCGGCCCAACCGAGCCCTGGTAAGAGGATATGGGAACTGCTTCCTCAGGACATCCAGTCTACGGTCGAGGGCTCAGTGGGTAGTAGCAGCCTTGAAGGGGAATATAAATTCAATATTATCAAAGCATTGAACGAAAATATCTTGGACAGTTCCGATTTCTATCAAGAGGGATATTTTTCAAGTATTGCGCTTCCTGAGGCAGTCCAGAGGTTGTTGAGTAACCAGGCAAACCTGTCATCCAGCGATGCCCAAAGACTCAACCGCCTTTTGATAGAATCAGCTTACCCACACGAAATAGAGAAGAGCCAATTAAAAGATACTAAAAATCACAGATTATTGGCCAACTCTTTGAAGAGCAT